>JAHJPT010000306.1 GCA_018819685.1 Alphaproteobacteria bacterium | reverse complement strand
GCGGGAGTTGTAGCGCAGATCCATGATCGCCAGCGTGGCCGGGGTGGCAACGGTCTGGCCGTGCCCGCCGCGCGCGTGATCGGCATGACCATGCGTCACCAGCGCGCGATCGACCGCGCGCGAGGGGTCGATCCAGCAATCCGCAGGGCCGACATGGATTCCGTGCGGTTCGGGCCGGATCCAGGAAAAGGGCGCTGCCATCCCCTAGTCAAATCCGGGGAGGGACGAGCGTTCCCGGACAGCCCCCGACCTGCCAGCTATTCGGGCGCGGCGCGGAAGCGATGGAGCAGCTGCTTCAGCCCCGGTTTCTGGCCCTGCGCCAGCAGGCTGGCGCGGAACAGGCGCCCGAGGAACACGATCTCGAGCGCCACGAAACCGGCGAGCAGCACGCCCGAACCGACGATTTCCCACATCTCGATCCCCGCTCCCAGCCGCGCCAGCACCGCGAACGGAGTCCACAGCGGGACCCAGGTGAGAAATTGCACCATGAATCCGGTCTGCCCCATCACGATCGCCTGGATCAGGAAGGTGATCGGCAGCAGGATCGCCAGCAGAATCGGCATCAGATAGCCTTGCGCCTCGCTCATCGAATCGGCGAGCGCGCCGATGGCGACGAACAGGATCGAGATCGCGATATAGCCAGCGACGAAGAAATAGATCATCGCCAGAATGATCCCGGGCGAGGTCAGCGGGGCGAGTGCGGGGCGGATCATGTCGGCAATCGCGCCGTGGGTGGCGAAGGCGACCACTGCAGCGCAGCCGACCCAGACCAGGATCATCGAAAAACCGACCGCCAGCGCACCAAGCAGCTTGCCGTACATCAGCTCCTCGGGGCGAATGCAGGCGAGCAGCGATTCGAGCAACTTGTTCGAGCGCTCCTCGACCGAACCCTGCAGCATCCAGCTGCCCGACAGCATCAGGCTCATCATCAGGATATAGGCCAGCGCCAGCGGCACGATCGAGCGGATCAGCAGCGCCTCGCGCGCGCCGCCGCCGGGGGGCGGGGTGGTCACCGCGATCGCGGGTGCGGCCGACTGAATCGCCGTCGCCTCCTGCGGCGAGAGCCCGCGCTGCGTGAGCAGCCGCTGGCGCAGATCGCCGGTCAGGACATCCTGCAGCACGGTGACGAAGCCGGTCGAGGGCTGTTCGTTGGACCACAGCCGAATGGTGGGATCGGCGGGATAGTCGCGTCCGATCACCACCACCGTGGCCACCGCCTCGGCATCGGCTTCGTCAGCCTCGAGCAAGGTCTCGACCCGGGCGTCCATCTGTTCTTCGCTCGCGGAAACGAGCGGCTCGGGAGCGGCGGGAAACTCGTAGCGCGGCTCGGGTGGTTCGAAGCTGGCGATTTCCTCGGGCTTGACCGCATCGATTGCGGCGATCGCCGCCTCCATCCCGCCCTGCGCGCGGAATTCGGCGACATCGGCGGCGGTGTACCAGCGGTCGTGCTGCGCCCATGGAGCTTGCGGGTCGGCGCGCTCGAGCTCGTGGCGGCGCACGTAGCGCGACAGCGCGTTCAAGCGCGACCGGTCCTCCTCGAATTCGAAGCGAACGATAATCGCGTCGCGTGCGGCGCCACCCGAACGGTCGAGCACCACCACCCGGCTGGCATCGTCGTCGTCGAGCGCCTGGCCAAGGATCGGCCCCAGCGCCAGTGCCACCGGCACCAGCAGCAGCGTCAGCCAGAAGCTCTTCATCGCGGCGATCTGGCGGAATTCGCGTGCTGCCACGAGCAGGATGTTGGAACGGTTCATGGCTGGACCTCCGCAGTACCGACGAGCGAGACGAAGACCTCGTGCAGGCTGGCGCGCCGCTCCTCGAAGCGGCGCAAGGGAACGCCTGAGCTGGTGCAGCGCTCGAGCACCTCGCCCGCCTGCGTGTCGGGTGCCAGGGTGATGGCCCATTCGTGCCATCCACCGTCCAGTTCTGCCGCGGGCTCGGCGAGCGCGACGCCCTCGACCGCGGCGATGCTGCGCGGCGCGATCGCGGTGATCCGCGCAGGCAGGGTGGCGCGCGCCTGATCGAGCGTACCCTCGAAGCGCTTGTGACCCTTGCGCAGCAGCAGCAGCCGGTCGCAAAGCCGCTCGGCGTGCTGCATCACATGGGTGGAGAAGATCACCGCCGCCCCGCGTTCGGAGGCGCGCAGGATTTCATCCTCGAGCAGCCCCTGATTGACCGGGTCGAGCCCGGAAAACGGCTCGTCGAGCATCAGCAGCTGCGGGCGGTTGACCAGCGCGGTGGCGAGCTGGACCTTTTGCGCCATGCCCTTGGACATATCGGAGATCTTGGCGCTCGCGCGGTCGGCAAGGTCGAAGCGGGCGAGCAGTTCGAGCCCGTGGCTGCGCCCCGCGGCGGCAGCCATGCCCTTGAGCCGCGCGAAATAGACGATCGTGTCGATCGCGCTCATATGGCCGTAGAGCCCGCGCTCCTCGGGCAGGAAGCCGATCGCGGCGGTGTTGCGCTTGTCGGGAGCGCTGCCGAACACCGAAATTCGCCCGGAGCTCGGGCGGATGATGTCGAGCACCATCCTGAGCGTGGTGGTCTTGCCCGCCCCATTGCCGCCCAGAAAGCCGAAGATTTCCCCCGGCTCGACCGCAAAGCTCAGATCATCGACCGCAAGCACGTCGCCGAAGCGCTTCGTAAGCCTTTCGACCTCGAGTATCGGCATATCGGCCAGTCCCCCCTAGAACCGGCAGCGGTATGCCCACCAAGAGAGCGGGACGGCAAGACTTTCCTTTGCCGAGGGGGTGCGAAGACCGATAACCCGCCTTCAGCACCCCGTCCGGCTCAGACCTCACTGTCGTCCGTGCTCTCGCTCGTAGCGGCGTCGGGCTTGTCGTCACCCGGCTTCTTGGCCGCTTTCTTGCCTGCGGCAGGTTTGCGCTTGGCCTTGGGCGGAGCGGGGGTGAGTTCGAACGACGGCTTGTCGTCCTTGACGGTGACCTGCACCTCGCCGCCGTCGGCCAGCTTGCCGAACAGCAGCTCCTCCGCCAGCGGCTGCTTGATCCGGTCCTGGATCAGCCGACCCATCGGCCGCGCGCCATAGAGGCGGTCGTAGCCCTTGTCGCCGAGCCATTCGCGCGCGCCCTTGTCGAACTGAATATCGACATTCTGCTCGGCCAGCTGCAGTTCGAGCTGGAGGATGAACTTGTCGACCACCCGGCCGACGGTGTCCTTGCCGAGATAGCCGAAGGGCACGATCGCATCGAGCCGGTTGCGGAATTCGGGGGTGAACATCCGCTTCACCGCTTCCTCGCTCGCATCCTCCTTGCTGACATTGCCGAAGCCGATGCCCTGGCTCGCCATGTCGGCGGCGCCGGCATTGGTGGTCATGATCAGCACCACGTTGCGGAAATCCACGGTCTTGCCGTGATGATCGGTCAGCCTCCCGTTATCCATCACCTGCAGCAGGATGTTGAACAGGTCGGGATGCGCCTTCTCGATCTCGTCGAGCAGCAGCACGCAATGCGGGTTCTGGTCGATCGCATCGGTCAGCAATCCGCCCTGATCGTAGCCGACATAGCCGGGAGGCGCGCCGATCAGCCGCGAAACGCTGTGGCGTTCCATATATTCGGACATGTCGAAGCGCTTGAGCTCGATCCCCATGATGCTGGCGAGCTGGCGCGCGACCTCGGTCTTGCCGACGCCGGTGGGGCCGGAGAACAGGAACGAGCCGATCGGCTTGTCGGGATCGCGCAGGCCTGCCCGGCTCAGCTTCATCGCGGTCGAGAGCTTCTTCACCGCCGGGTCCTGCCCGAAGACGACGCGCTTGAGGTCGCGTTCGAGGTTCTCGAGCGCCTTCTTGTCGTCCGAACTCACCGATTTGGGCGGAATCCGCGCCATGGTCGCGATCACCGCCTCGATCTCCTTCGCGGTGATCTTCTTCTTGCGCCGGCTGGGCGGCACCAGCATCTGCATCGCGCCGACTTCGTCGATCACGTCGATCGCCTTGTCGGGCAGTTTGCGATCGTTGATGTAGCGCGCCGAGAGCTCGACCGCGGTCTTGATCGCATCGGGGGTGTATTTGACCTTGTGGTGGTCCTCGAAGGCGCTGCGCAAGCCCTTGAGAATCTTGATCGTGTCCTCGACCGTGGGCTCGTTGACGTCGATCTTCTGGAACCGCCGCAACAGCGCGCGATCCTTCTCGAAATGGTTGCGGAATTCCTTGTAGGTGGTCGAGCCGATGCAACGGATCGTCCCGCCCGACAGCGCCGGCTTGAGCAGGTTGGACGCATCCATCGCCCCGCCGCTGGTCGCACCGGCACCGATCACCGTATGTATTTCATCAATGAACAGGATCGCCTCGGGCATTTCCTCGAGCTTGGAGACGACCTGCTTGAGCCGCTCCTCGAAATCGCCGCGATAGCGCGTGCCGGCCAGCAGCGCGCCCATGTCGAGCGAATAGATCACGGCCTTCTCGAGCACCTCGG
>JAHJPT010000305.1 GCA_018819685.1 Alphaproteobacteria bacterium | reverse complement strand
CAGCGCACCAGCCTCATGCGCGGCGCGGGTCATCGCGGCCATGTCGAACAATTCGCCGGTCTTGTAATGCGCGTGGGTGAGCATCAGCAGCGCGACGCCGTCATCGAGCGCATCGACCAGCGTGTCGCGCGGTACCAACCGCCGCTCGGCCAGCCCCTGCTTCTCCAGACCGTCGATCATGTAGAGATCGGTGGGGAAATTTCCCGGTTCGCTGAGGATCACCTTGCGCCCGGGTCGCAGCGCGAGCGCGGCGGAGATCAGCTTGAACAGGTTCACGCTGGTGGAGTCGCAGGCGATCACTTCATGCGGCTCCGCCCCCACCAGAGGGGCGATTTTGCCACCGACCCGCTGAGGCATCGTAATCCAGTCGGCGGAATTCCAGCTGCGGATCAGGTTCTTGCCCCATTCCTGCGCCACAACTTCGGCCAGCCGCGCCGGCGTCGCCCTGGGCAGGCAGCCAAGCGAATTGCCGTCGAGATAGATCACGCCTTCGGGCAGGTCGAAGCGGTCGCGAAACGGCGCCAGCGAATCCGCCGCATCGAGCTCGCGCGCTTTTTCGAGCATCGTCATGTCAGCTCCCGCAGCACCGCGCGGCACAGGCCGGCATCGCCGCCCGCAACCTTGAGCGGCAGCGCGATCAGCTCGTAGCGGCCCTCGGGCACGTCATCGAGCACCAGCCCTTCGAGGATCCGCATGTCGTGCTCGAGCACCGCCTTGTGCGCTGCCATGGTCTTGCTCTCCTGCGGATCGACCGATGGCGCGTCGGTGCCGATCAGCTTGACCCCCTGCAGCGCCAGCCATTCGATCGTCTCGGGCGCGATCGGCAGCCAGTCGCTGCGCCATCGATCGTGCGGAAAGGCGTCCCAGGTGCGGAACAGCACGCGATCGACGCTGTCGATATGGGGAAGATCGGCGACATCGACCGCGCCGCGCACCCCGCGCGCATCCACCACCAGACAGGTGCCGATATAGGGGTCGAGCGCCATGCCCGCGGCATCGAGCCCTTCGGCGGCATAGTGGAGCGGCGCATCGGCATGGGTGCCCGAATGCGTGCTCATCGTCATCCGCCCGACATTGACCGGCGAGCCGTCCTCCATCTTCCAGGTCCGGTCGAACCCGAACGAGGTGTCGCCCGGCCATACCGGCAGGCCGGGGCGCAGCACCTGGCTGATGTCCCACAACCGGCGGGTCGATTTCCAGCTGGTCAAAGCGCGGTCCTCACGCTCAGCAGTTCCGGAAAGAAGGCCTGTTTGAGCACGCCCGCGAGATAGGGCACGCCCGGAGTGCCACCGGTGCCCTTCTTAAAGCCGATGATCCGTTCGACCGTCTTCAAATGTCCGAAGCGCCAGCGCTGGAAGTGGTATTCCAGATCGACCAGCTTCTCCGCCAGTTCGTAGAGATCCCAGCACTCCTGCGGGTTGCGGTAGATTTCGGCCCAGACCGCTTCGAGTGCGGGCGAATGCTCCCAGGTGAGCCCGTGGTCGCGCTCCAGCACCTCGGCGGGAAGGTCGAACCCGCGCCGTGCGAGCAGATGCACGACGACGGCATAGATGCTCGGGCGCTCAAGTTCGGCGCGCAGTTCCTGCGCCACCTGCGGCACCGCCTCGTGCATGGTGATCATGTCGGGATTGCGCCCGCCGAGCAGGAATTCCATCATCCGGTATTGCGCCGACTGGAAGCCGGAGGAGCCGCCCAGATGCGGGCGCACGGTCGAGTAATCATGCGGTGTCATGGTCGAGAGCACGTCCCAGCTCTGGATCAATTGCCCCTGCGCGCGCGCAACCCGCGCGAGCATCTTGAAGGCCGGGCGCAGATTATCGGCGACGATGCAGTCGCGCGCGGCCTGCAGCTCGTGGAGGCACAGCTTGAGCCACAGCTCGCTCGCCTGGTGGACGATGATGAACAGCATCTCGTCATGCGCGTCGGAGGCAGGATGCTGCGCCGCGAGGATGCGGTCGAGATCGAGATAGGAGGAATAGGTTACATCGGCAGTCATGCCGGCTGCCCTAGCGCGAACCGCGCGCGGGCGAAACTATCCCTCGATTGTTCGCGCGGCGGGATGGTGCTTGTCGAGATGCTTGCGGATGATCTTCAGATTGCGCGTGTTGGAGCGGAACACGAGGTCGAAGGCGTCGCCGACCAGCGGCACCGCGCCCAGAGCGGTGTCGAAGGCGACATTGCCCGCCATGCGCCACAGCTTCCACTTGGGCATGCCCAGATTCTTGCCTTCCCAGACGATATAGGCACCCATCGCCGCGGTGATCAGATCGCCCACGACCGGCACCAGCCCGACGATCGCATCGAGCCCGACCGGATAGTTCACCCCCGGGATGCGGAAGCTGCGTTCGAGCACCTGTTCGAGCGCCTCCACCCGGCGGCGGATCGAGACCGGATCGCTGCCGGTGGGCAAGTCCATTCCCATCGGGATCGGACGCTTGGGTTCCTCGGGTTGCATCGGCTCTACATGGGCGCGCGCGAAAGCGGGAACAAGGGGTGGAAGTTCCACGGGTTCTCGGAGAAGCCCACCACTTCCGCGCGCGCCAGCGACCAGCGGATCGGCGCCCCGATGGGGATATAGCCATTGAAGGCGGCGAAAGCGGTTTCGGCCTCGGCGAGATAGCTCAGTTGCTCCACCGGATCGCGCGATTCGACCGCCAGCTCGACCAGGAAATCGACATCGGGCGAACAGAGCGCGCGCGACACCGCGCAGTTGAACTGGTTGAGGAACCAGCGCGCCCCGGCGTAGCGGGCCACCCGGTCGCGCAGGGCCAGATCGCTGCGATCGCCCATCCCGACGCGCTCCAGCGCGACCCCGATTGCGCCATATTGCTCGGCCAGTTCGGCAAACAGGATATCCGCTCCCGGACCCTCGGGCAGCGCCAGCCGCAGCGCCACTTCGGCATCGTTCTGCGCTTCCCAGGTCGCGACCCGCCGCGCCGCTTCGGCCCGGCGTTCCGCAAGCGACAACGCCAGCCAGCGTTCGGGAACCGAGCCGTCGTCGTTGGGCAGGCCGGGGGCGACCACCCGCGTGGTGGGGATCCAGCCGCCGATGTTGAAGGGCTCGATCAATGCGGCGCGATCGAGCGCCATCGAGAGCGCCTCGCGGTTGGTCGGGGCGCTCAGGAAGCCGGTCGCGCGGCGAACATCGAGACCGAACAAGCCCTTGGCCGCATCGAAGCGGATCGTCCCGCGCGCCAGTGCCCCGATATCCGCCAGCGGTAGATCGACCAGCCTTCCGTTGAGCACCAGATCGTAGCGGCCGGCGGAAAAGCCGTCGGTCGCCTCGCGGGCATCGACCGCGTAGACCCGCACCGGATGCACCGTCTCGTCCCAGTCGGGTTGCTGCGGAAGGCCGCGCTCTTCGGGGCGCAGCGCGATCAGATCGGCGGCGGCACCGTCGCGCTCGAAACGCATCGGGCCGACCTCCGCCTCGCCCAGCGCCAGCCCCATTTCGGGCTGGGCGAGCAATTGCAGCAGATCGGGCATCGGGCTGTGGAGACGGATCTCGACGACGCGCCCGGTCATCGCCCGGACATCGCGGATCTTCGCGAGGTCCAGCCCCATGGTGGTGCCCTCGAGCCCGGCCAGCGTCCGCTCGAGCGATTCGCGCACCGCTTGCGCGGTCAGCCGGGAGCCGTCGGGAAAGTCGAATTCGCGAATCCGGAAAATATAGCTCTCGCCGTCGTCGGTCACGATCCAGCGTTCGGCGATGGCGGGCACCACCTGCCCCTGTTCGTCGAGTGCAACCAGCCCTTGCCGGGTCGCGGCGCGCAGGTGCTGGCCTTCGAAAGGCAAGCGCAATCCGCCGGTGAACAACCCCTGTTCGGTGCCGATGATCGCGACGTCGGTCACGCCGTCGTCCTGGCTCGCGCTACAGGCGACCACAGTCAAAAGGAGGGGCGCCATCAGGAGGGGCGCGATCGGGAAGGACGGTGCAGAAGGGGCGCGCATGATCGGCGCCGAGGCCTAGCAGGTGGCCGGCCAGCCGTCAGCAGGAAGCTGCGGCTCCGTAGTCATGTGGCGGTCAGATGCGGCGGAAGCTGCGGTTGGGATCGTCGAATTTGGATGCGTCGAGCGCCGGGCGGGCAAAGGAGGGAATCTCCGAACCCTTGGTGCCCACCGGGGCGCGGGCGAGCTTGGGATCGATTTCCGCATCGAAGGCCACACCGATGCGCGATCCCTGAACCCAGGCGACCGTGCCCTTCACCTTGCCGACATTGCGCAGTTCGGCGGTCATGCGGTTGCCGCGTTCGACCTCGAATTCGCCTTCGACCATCATTCCGCCGGCCGACAGATTGCGGACCTTGCCGCGAACGGACTCGCCTCGCCCGTCGAAGCTGATCTGCGCCATCAGGAACAGGCTGTCGCGATCCAGATTGCGCGTATCGACAGCGGACATGATCGTGAATTCCTCTTGTGCACTCGCGCCGGCGATCGACGCCCGTGCAAATTTTCGTGCGACCGGGATTTTGGCTAACAAGAAAGGCTGAACAAAGCGTAAGCGCCAGCGCGATCTGCGGGCCTTTCTCGACCTATTTTTGCGAGTCTCGGCCTTTTTTGCGAGCGATGCTTCAGTCGTCGCGGGAAATCTTTTCGCGGCGCTCGTGCGCCTGCTGCGCCTCGACCGTCATCGTCGCCACCGGGCGGGCGATCAACCGCTTGAGACCGATCGGATCGCCGGTCACCTCGCAATAGCCATATTCGCCCTCGTCGATCCGGCGCAGCGCCGCGTCGATCTTGGCTGTAACCTTG
>JAHJPT010000304.1 GCA_018819685.1 Alphaproteobacteria bacterium | reverse complement strand
CGGCGGGTGAACGTTTCCCGTTCAATGGATGTCGAATCGACCCGCTACCGCGCGACCCGGCGCCGCCCCAACGGCTGGGTGATCGCCGGGGTGGCGCTGATCCACGTCGCGCTGTTCTACGGGTTGATCCGCGCGCTTGCGCCCGGCGCGGTGCAGACGGTCGAGAACTCGGTGGTCGCGGCCTTCTCGGTTACCGTCACCACGCCCGAGGAAACTCCCCCGCCGCCGCCGCCGGAAGCCGAGCCGGAGCCCGACGAGGGCGCTCAGGGGGATCCGGGGCGCGATGCGGTGGCGGCGCCGGTCGCCGCGCCGACCCCGGCGGTGCAGTTGCGCGAGGACCGCCCGATGCCGCGCGCTACCTCGACCGGGACCGCCCCCAGCTCCGGCGCGCAGCAGGCGGGCGAGGGCACCGGCGCGGCGGGAAGCGGTCAGGGGACCGGAAGCGGCCGGGGCGGGGAGGGCCGCGGCGGGACCGTCGCGACCAAGCCGGTCAAGATCGCGGGCGATATCAACTCGGCGCGCGATTTTCCGGTCCCCGGGGGCGGGCGCCAGGCGCGGTTCGGCAATTCGGTGACGGTGGCGATGACGGTCGGCGTCGATGGCCGGCCACGCGATTGTCGCATCCTGCGCCCCAGCCCCGACCCCCAAGCCGACGCGATCGTCTGCCGGCTGGCGCTCGAACGCTTCGTGTTCCGCCCGGCGACCGACGAGCAGGGCAATCCGGTACCCGCCACCTACGGCTGGCGGCAGGACTGGTTCGCGCGTTAAAGCGGGCTTTATCATCCGGTGCTAGAAGCTGGCGCTGTTCGCTAGAAGGGCGCTAGAGGCGGGGCATGTCATCAATTCATCCGGTCATCCTGTGCGGGGGCAGCGGTACGCGGCTGTGGCCGCGCAGCCGCCCGGCGCGCCCCAAGCCGTTTCTCGACCTGCTGGGTGGGCGAACTCTGTTCCAGCGCAGCCTCGACCGGGTAGGCGGACCCGCCCGCTTCGCGCCGCCGCTGATCGTCGCGGGAGCGGCGCATGTCGCCGCAATCGAAGAACAGGCGGAGAAGAGTGCCGGAGCGCGTCTGCTGATCGAACCGGAACCGCGTAACACCGCGCCCGCCATCGCGCTTGCGGCGCATGCGCTGGCACCCGATGACATCATGCTGGTCTGCCCCAGCGATCACCATATTGCCGACGAAACGGCGTTCCTGGCCGGCGTCGAACGCGCCGCCCATCTCGCCCGCGAAGGCTGGCTGACCGCCTTCGGGATCGCTCCGACCGAGCCTGCGACCGGCTATGGCTACATCCGGATCGGCGAGCCGCTGGCAGGCGGACACCGCGTCGACCGCTTCGTCGAGAAGCCCGACCGCGCCATCGCCGAAGCCTTTCTGGCGAGCGGCGATCATGTCTGGAACGGTGGCATATTCTGCATGCAGGCAGGGCGCTATCTCGAGGAACTCGCGCGCCACCGCCCGGCGCTGGCGGCCAGTGTCGCCGCAGCAATGGCGCAAGCCGAACACCGGGGCTGGCAATGCCATCCGGCGCCCGCCCCCTTTGCCGCGATCGCCGGAGAATCGATCGATTATGCGGTGATGGAGAACACCGATCGCGCGACGGTGGTCTCCGCCGCCATGGGCTGGTCCGACATCGGTAGCTGGGATGCGGTGCTGGCCGCGCGCGCGCGCGATGCTGCGGGCAATTCCGCCACGGGCCCCGCCGATCTGGTCGAATGCCGCAATGTGCTGGTCGAAAGCGACGGCCCGCGGGTCTCCGCGATCGGGCTCGAAGATGTGGTGATCGTGGTCGATGGGGACGAGGTGCTGGTGACCACGCGCGCCGGGGCGCAGGCGGTCGGCAGGCTGCCCGGCGCGTGCGGGCAATGAGCGCCGATCCGGCTCGCTCGGGCCCGCTGCTCGCCACGCGCAGCGTCGCCAAGGTCTGGGGCCGCACGCAGCTGCCCGCGCCTTTTGCGCGCATCGAGAGCGAGCCGGTGGGCGAGATATGGTTTGAGCCCGGAGCGCTGCTGCCCGACATCCTGATCAAATATCTTTTCACCAGTGCCAGGCTGTCGGTCCAGGTCCATCCGCGCGCGGGCGAGGCCGGGGCAGGAGTGCCGGGCAAGGACGAATGCTGGCTGGTGCTCGATGCCGAGCCCGGCGCGCGGCTGGCGATCGGCTTCGACCGGCCGATCACCCGCGCGGCGATGCGCACGGCGGCGCTCGACGGTTCGATCGCGGAGCGGCTGGTCTGGCACGAGGCCGCGCCGGGCGATTTCTTCTACCTGCCCGCGGGCACGGTCCATGCGATCGGCGCGGGGATCTCGCTGATAGAGGTCCAGCAGAACACCGACATCACCTACCGCCTGTTCGATTACGGCCGCCCGCGCGACCTGCATCTCGACCAGGCGCTCGCGGTGGCTTCGGGCGAGGTCTATCGCCGCGAACTGCACCGCCGGGTCGATCCGGCCGCGAGTGCCTGCCTGGTCGAGGGCCCGCATTTCCGCGTCGACCACCTGGTCGGTGTACCCGGCGACGACTTGCTGAGAGTGCACCGAAGGGCGTACCAGGTGCTTCCGCTCGAAGGCTGCGTCGAGGTGGACGGCGTCGTCGCCGGTCCGGGCGAAAGCGCGATGGCGGCTTCGCTCGAGGCGGTGGATTTCGCCGCCAGCCGGCGCTGCCTGGCGGTCGGAGCGGTCTAGCTTCCGGCTTCGAACGCCGTCAGGATTCGCGCCAGTTCCTCGCGGCCATAGGGTTTGACCAGCAATCCGCTGGCGCCCATTTCCTCGAGCTTGTCCTCCATCTCGCCATAGCCGGTCGCGAGCCAGAACGGCACGCCCATCGCCTTGAGCCGCCGGGCCACCGCCTCGCTCGATTCGCTCCCCAGATTGTAATCGAGCAGCGCCAGATCGAAGCGGGTGTTGTCCAGCGCATCGAGCGCAGCCTCGACCGAGCTTTGCACCACGACCCGTTCGACCCCGAGTTCGCGCAGGCTTTCCTCGGTGTCGAGCGCGATGATCATGCTGTCCTCGACCAGCAGCAGCGAACCGATCGACGCGGCGAGCGTATCGGCGCCCTTGTCGCGCAGCCTGGCGCCCTCGGCCTTGCGCTGCGTGCGCTCGCCATCAACCTCGTGGCAGGTGACGAAGCGGCCGGGCACCCAGAACTCCGCTTCGACCCCGCGGAGCCGGTAGTCGAGCTGTGCGCGGCCGTTGAGCTCGAAGGGAATCGACTTCTCGATGATCGTGCTGCCGAAACCGCGCCGCTCGGGCGGTTTTACCGGCGGTCCGCCGCGTTCCTTCCAGCACAGCGTCATCCCGTCGTCGTCGCAATCGACCTCGATCTCGAGCATGCCGCTGCTGTCGCACAGCGCGCCGTATTTGGCGGAATTGGTCATCATCTCGTGGATCACCAGCGCCAGCACGGTGTAGGCTTCGGGCGCGACCATGGCGTCGTCGCCGCTGATCCGCACCCGCTCCATCTTGCCGCTGACATAGGCTTGCGCCTCGGTCTCGATCAGTTCGCGCAGCGAGGCGGGCGACCAGTTCTGGCGGGTGATGTTGTCGTGCGCAGCGGCCAGCGCGTTGATCCGCCCGCCGACCAGACCGGCGAATTCCTCGATCGACACGGCATCGTGGCGCGACTGGTTGATCAGCCCGCGGATCAGGTTGAGGATGTTGCGAACGCGGTGGTTCAGCTCCGCGATCAGCAATTCCTGCTGCTGCTGGGCCTTGGCGCGCTCGGCGGCGACCTCGTCGGTCAGGCGCAGGATCACCTCGATCAGCGTGACCCGCAGGTTCTCCGCCAGCTGCAACTCGCCCTGCGTCCAGGCGGCGCTGCGGCCGCTGACGGTCTGCTTCCAGATGGCGAAGCTGCGGCGCGGCGACAGGCGGTCGCCCTCGGCTCCGGGCTCGACCGGCTTGTCGGGATTGCCCGCCCATTCGACCGTCTGGTTCAGCTCCTTGCGCCACAGCACGACATAGTCGCGCGGGCTGCGCGAGACCGGGATGATCAGCGCCCCCACCGCGCGGTCGGCAAAGGCCTGCGCCTTGTCGAAGCGCTGGGCGAGTTGCTGGGTGGCGATCACCGTGCTCGGTGCGGCGGCGTTGAGCTGCGGCCTGAGCGCGTGGAATTCCTCCTCGGTCGGGGTCGAACCGATCGCCTTGTAGATGCCTTCGACATAGGCGCTGATCCCGTTGTGCGGCAGCGAGCGCTCGATGATCGGGCGCAGCGTCGGCAGCGCTTCGACGAGCGACTGTCCCCCCACCACCGCGCGCATCAACCGGTCGTGCAGTTCGCGGCCCAGTGCGACCAGCTCGGTCTGCCGCCGCCCCAGCGAGCGCTCCACCGCCAGCGAGAACATTTCGGAGAACAGCTCCGCGCCGGTGCGCAGCGTATAGGGCAGCACCCGCGGCGCGTAGTGATGGCAGGCGAACAGCCCCCACAATTTGCCCCCGACCACGATCGAGATCGAAAGCGAGGCCTCGACCCCCATATTGGTGAGATATTCGATATGCACCGGCGAAACCGAGCGCAGCGTGCTCATCGACAGGTCGATCGGTTCGCCGTCGTCGCCCACACCGGGCTCGACCGGGACCGGCGTGGCGCGGACATCGCTGATGATCCGGAAGCGGTTGCGGATATAGAGTTCGCGCGCCTGCTGCGGGATGTCGGAGCGCGGGTAGTTGAGCCCGAGGAAGCTGTCGATCCCCTCGGCCAGCGATTCGGCGATCACTTCGCCGCTTTCGTCGTGGCGGAAGCGATAGACCATCACCCGGTCGAACCCCAGCAGCCCGCGCAGCTTGTCCGCCGCCGTCTGGCACAGCGTGACCACGCCCTGGGCCTTCTCGAGCTCGCGCATCACCGGCTGGACCAGGCGCAGCTGGCGGTCGATCGGGTCGCCCTGATGCGGTTCGATCTCGATGATGGTCAGCCCGCCGCTGGTGTGCAGGGCGCAGTCGAAACCTTCGCCATTGCCGACCAAATCCACGTTGAAGATCCGCTCGACATCGTTTCCGCCGAGTAGCAGCGAAGCGGCCTTGGAGAGCAGCGCGATCGCATCGGCGGCGAACAGCGTCCCTACCGAGTCGCCGGGCTCGGGCGCAGCGTCAACTCCGAGGATTTCGGCGAAGTTCGCCGAGCGGTGCGCCACCATCCAGTCACCCGTCAGCGCCAGCAGCGCGCCGAAATCCTGGATCATGCCCAACCGATGGATCGGCTCGCGTTCGCAATTGGTCAGATCGACGGCTTGGGGGGTATCGGTCATCGGTCGGTATTCCGGGTCTGGTCGGTTAGGGCGGCAAGGAACGCCGAGAAGACGGCTTGCGCTCCGGCAACCGCGCGGCTGGCGAGTTCGGCGGAGGCCGGGCGCTCGATACGCGCGCGCAGCCCGGAAAAAAAGGCGGACATAGCGGGATCTGCGAGAAAACGCTCGGGACCTGCGGCGCCGATCTTCCGGCGCTGGTGGAGCATGGCGCGGTTGCCGAGCGATGATCCCGCCAGCGCCCACACCAGTCCGATCGGCTCGGCGTCCTGCGGCAGCGCGAATGCGGTTAAGTGCGGGAGCGCCAGACCGAGCTCCGCCAGATCGCGCGCGACCAGCGGCGCCTGCGCCGGCGGGGCTTGCGTATTGGGCAGCGCCCGCGCGATCCAGCCTTCGATCGGTGCGCGTGCGCGATATTGGGTGAGCAGAAAGGTCGCATAGCCTTCGCGCGAATCCACCGGCCAATCGCCCATCGCCGCATCGAGGCGATCATGCGATTCCCGGGTCTCGCGCTTCAATATCCGGCGCAGCGTATCCTCGCCCGCGCGCGTGCTTCCTCGATCTGCCTGCAAGTCCCGTTATATCCCGACCAGGTTCGCGAGCCGGAGGACGTGACCGTCCTGGCGGACCCGCGATCGTCCAATGGAATGGAGCGCTTCGCAGCGCAATCGGTTCCGGCGAAATATCGCCGGATGCACCGACGCCGAGCGCCGCTTGCTACTTCTTGGCGAGAAGTTTCTGCCCCTTGTCGCGGATCGCACCCGCCACCATGGGTTCCATGAACGACAGCGCGAGCGGCAGATTGACTTCGAAGACCACCTGATGGTCCTCGATGATGACCGTACCGTCGATCCCCTGTCCCATTGCCCGCACCCCCAGAGTCATGTGATCCTCGTCGGGCCAGGCGGTGGTCACTTCGGCGATCCCGCCGGGCACGAAGCTGGCAATCTCGGGACTGCGTTCGCGCAGGCGGCGGCGCACTTCCTCGCGCGGCAGGTCGTGGGCGATGGGTACGCGCATCAATCGGCTCCGGTGGGCTTGCGGGTAGGCTTGGGGGTTGGATCATGCTCGAGCTCGGGCGAGGTCGCGGCGCCTTCCCCGAACTTGTAATCGAGAAAGCGGTGCTTGATCGCCAGGTCGTCGAGCGAGCCTTCGGCCAGCTGGCGGGTAATCGAATCGATCTCGCCGCTGATCTTGCCGAGACTGTCGGTCAATTGCTCGTCGGGAGTACCGCCCATCCGCGTTTCGCGGCGCAATTGCGCGGGGATGCGGCGATAGCTGTCGATCATCTCGGGCAATTGCTCACCCACCAGCGCGCGGATCTCGCGCGCCTTGGGATGCTGCTGGTCGAGCCCGTCGAGCTGCAGCCCGAGCCCGTCGAGCTGGACTCCGATCTGGTCCACCAGCGTCACCGCGGGCGGCGGGAGCGCGGGCCGCTGCGCCTCGAGCCACAATTCGGTTCGCCCGACCATCTGCTGGACATCGCCCTTGTTGATGTCCGAGCGTTTGGGGGTCTTCATCCGGGGGAATTTGCCCAGCACCGCCACCGCGACCACGCTGGCGAGCAGCAGCGCCATCACCCCGGCAAAGCCGATTCCGTCGAGCACCATCCCGAGGACGCCGGCCGCCACCCAGATCGCGAACAGCGCGATCACGATGTTGCGGATCTTGGCGACCCAATGCTTCTGCTTGGCCGCCGCCGAACCCTTGCCGATCGAGACCGCGCGCCGGTGGCGCCCGCCCGAGCGGTTGTCGTCGCGCAAGCTGCGGCCTTCCTCGATCAACCGGTCGCTGTCGTGCGTCAGATCGCCCAAACCGCTTCTCCTGCGTTCAATCCCGCCTTCAATCTTCGATGCTCAGCAGGCTGGATTCCGAAACCTGCCGCTGCGCCTGCGCCTGCCCTTCGGCGCGGGCGATGTAGCCCTTCGACTTCTCCATCTCGTCGCTGAGCACATTGACCGTCTGTTTCATCGAATCGAGCGCGCGCAGCTTGAACTGATCGACCTCGTCCATCGTGTCGTAGATGTTCTGGAACGCACGCTGGAGCGTCTCGAGCGGGATGGTGCTGGCGGCGGCCTGCTCGTGGATCTTGCCGGTCTGGTCGCGCAGCATGGCGCTGGTGGAATCGATGATCCCTGCGGTGGTTTCGTTGAGTGCGGTGATCTGCCCCAGCACCAGCCGCTGGTTGGTCATCGCTTCGGCCACCGTCACCGCGGTGCGCAGCGCGCCCACGGTGGTGGTGCTGGCGCGGTCGACGCCCTTGACCAGTTCGACGTTGTTCTTCTTGACCAGATCGAGCGCGAGATAGCCTTGCACGCTCACCGCCATCTGGGTGAGCAGGTCCTGCGTGCGTTGGCGGACATAGAACAGCGCGGTCTCGCGGATCGCCTTGGCCTTGGCCGGATCGGTCGCATCGAGTTCGGCGGCTTTCTCCTCCAGCCTGGTGTCGAGCGTCTTGGAGATGTGGATCATCTGTTCCAGATTGCCCATCGCCTCCCACAGCTTCTGGCGCTCGACGTCGATCGCCGCATTGTCCATCAGCAGCTCGTCCTTGCCGCTGGCCAGATTGGTCAGGATCGACTGGATGTGCGTCTGCGCGCTCTGGTAGCTGCGAAAGTAATTGTTGAGCTTGTTGCCGAAGGGGATGATGCCGAGAAACTTGCGCGTGCCGGTCAGCTTGCCGCGCTTGCCCGGATCGAGATCCTCGACCACGCGGCGCAATTCGGCGAGATCGGTGCCCACGCCCTGGTCCTTGTCCATCGCGCGGACCGGACGGTCGAGGAAGCGGTTGGACATGCCGGCTGCGGCGGCGATTTCCTTGCGACCCATATTGGTCAGCTGATCGACCTTCTTGCCGAATTCGGGTGAATTGGCATCGGCCGAGACGAGATCGTCGACGAAGCCGTCGACCTTGGCCTGAAGCTTGGTTTTGTTCTCTTCGGAGACCGGCACGAGGCCCGCGGCTTTCTCTGCCGCGACGCGCGGGACCGGATCGGGAGGGGTCAGGTCGAATGCGGGCTCCGGCGCGGTGGCGGTCGCGGGCGTGGCGCGGGGCGCAGGCGCATCGGCGGGCTTGGGGCCGGTCTGGGAATTCAGCTCGTCGGTCATCTCGTATCCTCGTCCTGTTCCGCGGCGATGGCGGTCCGCTGCAATATGGCATCGCCCACTGTGTTATGCAAATAGAACGGCTGGCGAACAACGCGTTCCCCTGTTGCTCGAATTTGTCGCCCGAACTTGCTTTCCCTCGCTTCCCGCGCTGCCTAAGGCAAGGGCTCCGAATGCGATAGAGGGCCGGATGCACGCAGATGCGCAAGTGACGGACAAAGCGGCGAAGCGCCGACCGGTCGCCAGCCGACCCGACGACGACGAGGATTTCGGCGTCTCGCTGGCGCGCTCGATCGAGGTGTTCCGGCGCTGGTGGCGGATTTCGGTGATCGAGACCGTCGATCGACCCGAGGTCATCGCCCGACGGCGGGAGGAAGCCTACACCTCGCCGCGCTATCTGTTCATGCTCTCGATGTCGGCGGGGATCGCGATTCTCGGCATGTTGCTGTCGTCTCCGGCCGTGGTGATCGGCGCGATGCTGATCGCTCCGCTGATCGGACCGATCATCGGCGCGGGCTTCGCGCTCGCCATCGGCGATTACCGCTGGCTGGCCGGCTCGGTCCGGGCGCTGCTGGCAGGGACGGCGCTGGGCGTCGGCCTGACCGCGCTGATCGTGTTCGTCTCGCCGCTGCAGACGATCACCCCGGAGATCGCCGCCCGCACGCAGCCCAACCTGTTCGATCTCGGGGTGGCGGTGTTTTCGGCGCTTGCGGGTGCCTATGCCATGATTCGCGGGCGCGAGGGCACCATCGTCGGGGTGGCCATCGCGACCGCGCTGATGCCGCCGCTGGCAGCGGTCGGGTTCGGACTGGCGACGATGAACTGGACCGTGTTCTGGGGCGCCGGCCTGCTCTACATCACCAATCTGATGACCATCGCGCTGGTGGCGACGCTGATGGCGCGGCTCTACGGGTTCAGCCATACACTCTCGGAACGCCAGACCAATTGGCAGACGGTGATCATCGTGGTGATCTTCGTCGCGCTTGCCACACCGCTGTTTTTCTCGCTGCGGCAGATCGTGTGGGAAACCAATGCGGCGCGGCAGATCCGCGCGACGCTGGCCGCCAGCTTCGAGACCGATGTCCGGATCTCGGAAATCGATTTCGATCTCGATTCCGACCCGATCACGGTCGATGCCACCGTGCTGACGCCCGAGACCAGCCGGGTCGCCGAACGCGAGAGCGAGGAATCGCTTTCGGTGCTGCTGGGCAAGCCGGTTCTGCTCGATCTGACGCAATTCCTCGTCGGGACCGAACTCGAGGCGGAAGCCGCGGAAATCGCCGCCGCCCGAGCACGTGAGAGACGCGACGACGTCGAGGCGGCGCGCGAATTGGGGAAGAGCCTCGCGCTGATTGCCGACGCGGATGACCGGTCGGTGGTCGTCGACCGCGAGAACCGGCGCGCCGTGGTCCGCGCAGGCAGGCTCGAGGGCGCCGGGCTGGCGACCTATCGCGCGATCGAGGAGCGGATTACGGAGGATTATCCCGATTGGGCGGTGGAACTGATCCCGCCGCTGTCGGCGCTGCCGGCGATTCCCTTTGCCGATGGCGAGTTGGCCCCGGCGGGGCTCGAAAATCTCGAGCTGGTGGCCTGGGCGGCGCAGCGGCGGGGATTGCCCGTCGCGCTGCAGGGCGGAAGTCCCGAGACCCGCGAGATCGCCGCCGCCGTCCTCGGCGAACTGGATCTCGAACCGCAATTGCAAATCGGCGGTCCGGTGATGCAGGCGCGCTGGGACACCGACGCCGAGGACTAGCGCAGGGCCTGGCTCAGGCGGCGATGTCGAGCGGCTGGATTTCGCCCGCCAGATACAGCTTCTTGGCCTTGGCGCGGCTGAGCTTGCCCGAGCTGGTGCGCGGCAGCGTGCGCGGCGGGACCAGTTCGACGACGCAGTTCATGCCGGTGACGCCGCGAACCTTGTCGGCGATCTGGTCGCGCAGCTTGATCCGCTCCTCGGGGTCCGAGACGCGGCAATGGACCAGCACCGCAGGCGTCTCGTCGCCGTTCTCGGTCTCCACCGCGAAGGCGGCGATGTCGCCATGGTTGAAGCCGGGCAATTGCTCGACCGCCCATTCGATATCCTGCGGCCAGTGGTTCTTGCCGTTGATGATGATCATGTCCTTCGCCCGTCCGACGATGAACAGATAGCCATCTGCCATATAACCCATGTCGCCGGTATCGAGCCAGGCCCCGGTGCCATCTTCGCTCGGGACCAGACATTCCTCGGTCGCTTCGCGGTTGCGAAAGTAGGAATGCATCACGCTTTCGCCGCGGCACCAGACCTTGCCGATCTGGTGATCGGCGCGGCGCGATCCGTCTTCGCCGCGGATTTCCACCTCCATCCCGGCGATCGGCTTGCCGCAGTTGACGATGGCGCGGTAGCGGGCGGGCCGGCGCAGATCGCGCGGTCGGCCAGAGAGGCGTTCCTCCTCGACCAGTTCGACGCGGATGCCCTCGCCCGGCGGCATCACGGTGACCGCAAGGGTGGATTCGGCCAGCCCGTAGCTGGGGGTGAAGGCGGAGGCCTTGAACCCGGCCTTGGCAAAGGCGTTGACGAAGCTTTGCATCACATCGGGCCGGATCATGTCCGCGCCATTGCCCGCGATGCGCCAGCGCGACAGGTCGAAGCGGTCCTCGACATGGCTCTGGCTGGAGATGCGCCGGGCGCAGATGTCGTAGCCGAAGGTGGGCGAATAGCTGAGCGTCTGGCCCTCGTTGCGGCTGATCAGATCGAGCCAGGCGAGCGGGCGGCGCGCGAAATGCTCGGTGCGCAGGTAGTCGACCGACATCTGGTTGGCGATCAGCGAGAGGAAGCATCCGACCAGCCCCATGTCGTGATACCACGGCAGCCAGCTCACCACGCGGTCGCTGGACTGGACCTGCATCGAGGTCGCGTGGCCGCGCAGATTGTGCAGCAGCGCGCGGTGCGTCACCGCCACGCCGGTTGGGAAGCGCGTCGAACCGGAGGAATATTGCAGATAGCAGATATCGTCGGGACTCGCCTCGGGCAGTGCGCATTCGGGCGCCGGGCGGGCGGCGAATTCGTCCCAGCTTTCGCCCAGGCAGCCCTGCCGGTCGGCGCCGGCCTTGGCCATCCCGGCGATCTCGCCGGGATAGAGCAGCATCTTGGGGTCGCTGCTTTCGAGTTGCACCGCGAGCTGGTCGATATAGCTTTCCTTGCCCCCGAAGGTGGTCGGCAGCGGCAGCGGCACGGGCCAGGCTCCGGCATAGACGCAGCCGCAGAACAGCGCGGCGAATTCGGGCCCGGTCTCGGCGATCAGCGCCACCCGGTCGTCCTTGCCGATCCCCATCGCCACCAGCCGGCGTGCCGCCTCGAGCGCGTCGCTGCGCATTTCGGAGAAGGGATAAGCGTGGATCAGCGTCCCGCGCATATCGTGAAAATTGAGACCCTTCGCACTGCGCGCGGCGTAGTCGATCGCCTCGTTGAAGGTGGCGAAGTCCGACCGCCGGCGCGGCAGGTCGCAGGTGTTCGGCGTCGGCGTCAGTGCGTCGTCACTCATAAGCGCTATGGTTTCCGTGAAAAGTCAGGGCCTTGCGGCATCCCTTGTGAACCCCCGGCAACGCGGCGTCGTTCGGCGCGCCGCGATAAGCTTTCCCATTCGATAACGAGTGTGGCACCATTATGGCAAATGGACCATGGCAAACGTCCCCAGAAGGCGCGAGCGCGCTCGCCCCGACCGCTCGATCCGGCGCGGCTGGAAGAGCTGGCGCTGGCCTATGTCGCGCGCTTCGCGACCACCGCGGGCAAACTGCGGACCTATTTGAAGCGCAAGCTGCGCGAGCGCGGCTGGGCCGGGGAAGGGGACCCGGAAGCGGAAGAGGACGCGCCGCCGCCCGATCTCGAGGCGCTGATCGAGCGCTTCGTCGCGCATGGCTATGTCGACGATGCGGGCTATGCGCGGATGCGCAGCGCCGATCTGCTGCGGCGCGGCTACGGCGCGCGGCGGGTATCGCAGCAGCTGATGCAGGCGGGCATCGCCGAAGATCTGCGCGCGGATGTCGCTCCCGAGGAGGCCGAACGCCGCGCCGCCGCGCTGGCGCTGGCGCGCAAGCGGCGCTTCGGACCCTTTGCCGCTGGTCAGGCTCCGACGGGCGAGGACGCACACAAGATACGCGAAAAGCAGCTTGCGGCGATGGTCCGCGCGGGCCATGATTTCGACCACGCGCGCCGGGTACTCGATGCTTCGGCGCCGGACGATCTCGCGCAATGGGTCGCAGAGGCCCGGGAGGACTATCAGGAATGAGCCGCATTGCCGCACTGGCCGTCTGCGCGCTGCTCGCCGCCTGCTCGCCGCAGCCGGCGGCCGAGGCGACCCCGAGCGCGGCCGCGGTCGCGAGCGTCCACCCGGTCTCCGGGCTGGAGGTGATTCCGCTGACCGTGACCAGCGGCGACACCGTGCATCGCTTCGCCGTCGAACTGGCGGCATCGCCCGAGGCGCAGCAGCGCGGACTGATGTTCCGCACCGAGCTGGGCGATAGCGAAGGCATGATCTTCCCGTCCACCCCGCCACAGGTGCGCAGCTTCTGGATGAAGAACACCCCGCTCCCGCTCGACATCATCTATATCGGCGAGGACGGCCGCATCCTCAACATCCACCCCATGACCACGCCCTATTCGCTCGATTCGCTCTATTCGACCGGCGTCACCAGCGGAGTGCTCGAATTGCGCGGCGGCCGCGCCGAGGAACTCGGCATCGAAGTGGGCGATCTGGTCGAATGGTAGCCACACATATGCTTGGCGATACGGGGCAAATCGGCTAACCGCCGGCCCATGGGCATCCTTGCGAAAATCTTCACTTGGTGGAACGGCGCCACCATCGGCACCTCGCTGCACACTGCCCGCAAGGGCATCAAGGTCGGCACCGACGCGCAGGGCAACAGCTATTACCGTGCCAAGCAGAAGCATGGCGATGGCCGCGAGCGTCGCTGGGTGATCTACAACGGCGCCAACGATGCCAGCCGCGTGCCCAGCGAATGGCACGGCTGGCTCCACGGCTCCTTCGACGATGTGCCCGAAAGCCACCTCCCTCCCGCGAAGATCTGGGAAGCCGATTTTTCGCCCAACGCCACCGGGACTGCGGGCGCCTATCGCCCGGCCGGCGCGCTCGAGCGGGGCGGCAAGCGGGCCCGCGCGACGGGCGATTACGAAGCCTGGTCGCCGGACGCCTGATCGCGTGATGCGCATCCTCGCGCCCGTGTCGCTGCTGCTGGGTTCCGCCCTGCTGCTGGCCGCCTGCACCGAGGATCCGCCCGAGCCCGATCCGATCGCCACCACCATTCCCGAGAATCTGCGCGACTCGGCTCCGGCTTCACCCGCGATCGCCGATGAAGCGCAGCTCGGCACGCCGCTGGCGGAGCGGGTGGCGACGATCGGCCTGCTCAACAAGCGCAACAACGTCTCGCAGGAGCTGGAAATGTCGCCGGGCGAATCGCGCCGGGTGGGCGATGTGATCGTGCGGCTGCAGACCTGCGAGCGCACCGCGCCGTGGGAACTGCCGCAGGAAGTCGGAGCCTTCGTCCAGGTGCTGGTGCTCGAGCGCGGCTCCGAAGACAATTTCCGCAAGATCTTCTCGGGCTGGCTGTTCGAGAACGCGCCCAGCGTCAACGTCGTCGAACACCCGATCTACGATGTCTGGGTCAAGGATTGCACGATGGAATTCCCGGGCGAGGGCGCCGAGACGCAGTCCGCTCCCGAAGCCTGAACGAAAGACTGCCAGGCCTCGGGAAGGCTGCACCCGGGCTTACCGCGCGCTGCGGCAAGCAGCTCCAGATAGCGCGCCTGCGGGATCGCCACCGCGCCCAGCGAGGCGAGATGGCCGGTCATGAACTGGCAGTCGAGCAGGCGATAACCCGCCGCTTTCATGCAGGCGACCAGCCAGGCGAGCGCCACCTTGCTGGCATTGTCCGCGCGGCTGAACATGCTTTCGCCGCAGAACACCCGGTCGAACGCGACCCCGTAGAGCCCGCCGACCAGCTCGCCATCCAGCCGGCACTCGACCGAGTGGGCGTGTCCGGCGCGGTGCAGCGCGCGGTAGCTCGCCTCGATCCTGAGGCTGATCCAGCTTTCGGCATGCTCCTCGCGGGGCTGGGCGCAGGCGTCGATCACCGCGTCGAAATCGCCATCCAGAGTCACCGCGAAACGTTCGCTGCGGATCAGCTTGCGCAGGCTCCTGGAGGCGTGAAACCCTTCGAGCGGGATGATCGCCCGCTCGCGCGGCTCGACCCAATAGACCTCCTCGTCCTCGCGGTAATCCGCCATCGGGAACACGCCCGCGCGATAGGCGCGCAGCAGCAACTGGGTCGGGATCGGCTCCGTCACGGCAGCGGAATCGGGCGGCGGCGCGTGCATTTGCGGCTCCCTAGCAGGGGTGCGGGCAAAATACCTCCCGGAATAACCAAAACCTTGCCATCGCGCGCCGCCGGGGCTACGTGCCGCGACCGGCTGCAGGGGTGTAGCTCAGTTGGTAGAGCATCGGTCTCCAAAACCGAGGGCCTGCGGTTCGAGTCCGCACACCCCTGCCATTTCCTGCCGATCCCTCGCCTTAGCACGCTCCCGGTCTCGCGCCGGTTTGCAACCTTGTCGCTGCGCGCTATCCGCATAGTCTCGCGCGGAGCGGTTATCGCGCGCAATTGGGGAGGTGCTGGCTGACCATGGGAATCGAGGCCCTGCGCGAGGCGCGCTGGCTGGATTCGGGCCGGGTGCGGGCCTATGCCGTGATTGTCGGCGTCGCTGCGGCGGCGCTGCTGGTCGCCGCCTATGTCGAAGCGACCGGACCGACGGGCAGCGATTTTCTCGCCTTCTGGGGTGCGGGGCGGGTTAGCGCGGGCGGCGACCCCGCCAGCGCCTACGACCTTGCGGTTCAGCAGCGGGTGCAGACCGCCACCGGCTCGCTCGGCTGGTTCGCCTTCGTCAATCCGCCGCCCTTCCTGTTCGCCGCCACGCCGCTGGGCATGCTGCCCTATCCGCTGGCCGGGCCGGTCTGGGTGGCGCTCACTTTCGCGGCCTGGGCATGGGCGAGCATCCGCGCCTTTCCGCGGCTGTGGCCGCTGGTGCTGGCCTATCCCGGGGCGCTGATCGCGGCGACCCATGCGCAGACCGGCCTGCTGACCGGCGCGCTGCTGGTGTTCGCGGCGACGCAGCTCGATCGCCGTCCGCTGGCGTCGGGGGCGGCGATCGGCGCGCTGGTGATCAAACCGCATCTCGCGCTGCTGCTGCCGTTCTGGCTGGCGGCGGGGCGGCGCTGGCGCGTGTTCGTGGCGGCGGGAGCAAGCGCGGCGGGACTGGTGCTGGCGAGCTGGGCGGTGTTCGGTACGCGCACCATGCTCGCCTATCCCGACAGCTGGCAGGCGAGCGCGGCGCTGATGGAAGTGACCCGGGCCGACTTCTTCCTGCGGATGGCGAGCCTCTATTCGCAGGTCCGGCTGATCGCGGGCGAGCCGGCGGCGATGATCGCCGGAGCGGCGCTGGCGCTGGCGACGGTCGGCTTCGCGCTGCTCGCCTGGCGGCGCTTTGCCGGGGATGCGCCGGGTTCGGCGGCTGCGGTGCTCGCCGCTGCCGCGCTCGCGCCGCCCTATCTGTTCAATTACGATCTGCCGTTCCTGATCGTGCCGACGCTGTGGCTCGTGCGCGAAGGGCTGGCCGAGGGTTTCCGCCCCTATGAAAAGCTGGGACTGGTGCTGCTCTATTTCGCACCCTTCGCCAGTCGCGCATTGGCGCTGCCGCTGGGAGCGAACCTCATGCCGCTGGCCTCGGCCGCGCTGCTGGCGCTGGTCTGGAGTCGTGGGAACCCGAGCGGGCGCTGATGGGTTGCAGACCGAGGACCGGGAAACCCGTTCGAAAGGAAGCAGCCATGACGCACTCGACCTATCGCAGCAGCAGTCCGGATCGCTGGACCATGCCCAGGAGCGCGAGCGATACCAGCCTGCGTCGCCAGATCCACGGCCGCATCCAGCCGCTCGACCCCCCGAGCTTTCTGGAGCGGCTGTTCGGAATGCGCTGAGCCGGCGCAATCACCCGACCAGGATTGCGACACACAGCAAAGGGGCCGGAAGCGTGACGCTTCCGGCCCCTCTGTTTGTAGGCCCACGCTTGTCGGCAGGCCGTTTATGGAATCGGCATCGTCGCTCAATATTCCTCGGGCTCTTCCGGGGTTTCGCGATGGAAGTCCTTGCCCGCGGTGCGATCGCCGCGCGACAGCTTGAACACCACGCCCGAAAGCAGTGCCAGCGCCAGCAGGTTGGGCAGCGCCATCGCGGCGTTGGAGATGTCGCCCAGCCGCCAGACCAGCTGCGAAGGCTGGGTCGCACCGATGTAGATCGCGATGCACCAGATCACCCGCCAGCCGATGTGGAGCATCTTCTCGCCGCCGCGAGTCGAACCCGGAACCCGGTCGTAGAGGAAGGTGATCGCGCGTTCGCCGTAGTAGCTCCAGGTCAGGAGCGTGGTGAACACGAACAGGATCAGCGCCACCGAGGCGACCAGCGTGCCCAGCGGGATCGAGGCGATCTCGTAGGGGAAAGCCGCGGCAAAGGCGCCCGAGGTGGTGACGAAGCCGCTTTGCGCGGTGGTCCCCAGATCGGATTGCCAGACATGCGCGACCGCCTGGCCCTGGTAGGTGAAGTCGCCCTGCACGGTCAGGATGACCAGCGCGGTCATGGTGCAGATCACCATGGTGTCGATGAAGGTGCCCAGCATCGCCATGCGGCCCTGCTGTTCGGGATCGTCGGTCTGCGCCACGGCATGCGCGATCGGGGTGGAGCCCTGGCCGCTCTCGTTGGAGAACAGCCCGCGCGCCACGCCCGCGCGGATGGCGAGGATGATCGCCGCCCCGGCAAAGCCGCCGCTGGCGCTCTGGAGGTTGAAGGCGCCCGAGAAAATGCGCCCGAAGGTCTCGGGCAGATCGCCGAAATTGAGGATCAGCGCGATGATGGCCATCACGATATAGGCGCCCGCCATGAAGGGGACGACCTTCTCGGCGACGCTGCCGATCGACTTGATCCCGCCGATGATCACCACGAACACCGCGAGGGCGATCACCAGACCGCCGAACCAGCGTTCCCAGCCGAACAGCTCGTTGAGCCCGCTGGCGACCTCGTTGGCCTGGATCGAATTGCCCGTCACCAGCGCGCTGAACAGCGTGCCGAGGCAGAACAGGATCGCGAGCCAGGTCCATTTGGGGCCCAGCCCCATCATGATGTAGGTCATCGGTCCGCCGCGATAGACGCCGTCGGAGGTCTTCTCGCGGTAGCGGATCGCCAGGCTGCCTTCGGCGAAGCCCAAGGCCATGCCGAAGATCGCGGTCACCCACATCCAGAAGATCGCGCCCGGGCCGCCCAGCGCGATCGCGGTGGCGACGCCGGCGAGATTGCCGGTGCCGACCTGGCCCGACAGCGCGGTCGAGAGCGCGGCGAAGGGCGAGATCTCGCCCGCGCCCGCGCTCTTGCGACTGCGGAACAGCCCGGCGAAGGCGCTGCCCAGCTTGACGATGGGGTAGAACCGCAGCCCCACCATGATCCACAGCCCGATCCCGAGCAGGATCAGCGTCATCGGCGGGAAGGGGATGACCTCCACGCCGTTCCAGGTCCCGCCCCAGATGAAGTCGGAAATATTGGTGACGCGGTCGATCAAAGAAAAAGACCCGGTATCGCTTGCGGCCATCAAGGCACCCCCATGTTTGGCCCCCTGCTCCCGGGCCGTGATTGAAGGTCGCGGACGCTATCGCCGCGAGGGCGCAAAAACCAGCCCCAATGCGCGCTTTCCCGCGCGGCGCCGCGGCGCGCTTGCAATCGGCAGCGCATGGCCCTAGATGCCAGACGTCTTCCGACATCGATGGCACGGTTCAGCCCCTCCCGACTTGAAACGGGGCGGCGCTCCCCCCATCCCGGAAGGCGAACAGTTTCGATCGCAGATGAGGGCGTCCCGGATGGCCGAGAAGACCAAGAAGACATCGCCGGCAGAATTCGTGAACCAGGTTCGCGCCGAAACCAGCAAGGTCGTGTGGCCGACGCGCGAAGAGACCGTGCGCACGGCGATCTTCGTGTTCATCATGGTGATCATCCTCTCGCTGTTCTTCCTCGGCATCGATTCCGTTTTCGGCGCCGCGGTCGCCTGGCTGCTGACGCTGGGCTGATCGCCCTTTCCATCCATCGACGCGTCCGGCACGCGACAGGTCACTCTTCGACAAGGTAATCCATGGCACGCTGGTACATCATCCACGCTTATTCGGGCTTCGAGAACAAGGTTCGCGATTCGATCATTTCGGAAGCGGAACGGCTCGGCCTGTCCGACGGGGTCGAGGACGTCCAGGTACCCACCGAGACCATCACCGAGGTCAAGCGCGGCAAGAAGGTCCAGACCGAGCGCAAGTTCATGCCCGGCTATGTGCTCGCCAAGCTGCAGATGACCGACGACGTCTACCACCTCGTCAAGAACACCCCCAAGGTCACCGGCTTCCTGGGCAATGACAACAAGCCGCAGCCGATCTCCGAAAAAGAGGCGGCGCGCTATTTCGGCGGCGTGGAAGAAGCCAAGTCCGCGCCCAAGCAGCAGATCTCGGTCGATTACGAGATCGGCGACCAGGTCAAGGTGCTCGACGGGCCCTTCGCCAGCTTCAACGGGCTGGTCGAGGAACTCGATTTCGACAAGCAGAAGGTCAAGGTCGGGGTCTCGATCTTCGGCCGCGCCACCCCGGTGGAGCTCGATTTCGAGCAGGTCGAACTGAGCAAGTAAGCGCGCGGCCCCCAGGCGGGCCCTAGCAATTCGCGATTGAAGAGCGGGCGGCCTCCCTTGGCCGACCCGCTCTTTTTCCATCGCGGCAATTCTACACGCCGAAGGTGCGGTCGACGATCTCGGCCGCGTGCCGCGACTCGCCGCTCTGCGCCGGGTCGGGAAGGATCGCCGAGAGCGGCACTTCCAGCCGGTAGACCAGCCCAACCTCGGTGAATTCGCGGTGCGCGCTGCCGCGCAGCATGGTCGGGATCACCCGCGTCAGCAGCCTCGTCCCGAACCCCGGAACCTGCGTTTCGGCATCGCGCGCGGGGCCGGCGCCATATTCCTGCCAGGTCAGCCGGAAGGTCGCGCCATCGGGGTCCGCGGGGCTTCCGCTGCCGTAGCTCACCGGTTCCTCGAACGACCAGGACACCGCCACCCGCGCCGCGTCCACCGGGCCGAGGCTGTATTTCTGCGCATTGGTCGCCAGCTCGTGCAGCGCCAGCCCGAGCTGCTGCGCGGCTTCCGAACCGATCGCCACCGCGGGGCCGGCGATCGTCACCCGCTCGCGGACGTTGGGGAGCAGCTTTTCCAGCTGGGTGCGCACCACGGTCTCGACATCGCTCGAGGGTCCGTCGCCGCCCTGCATCACCGTGCGCGTGGCATCGGCCAGCGCCAGGATCCGCCCCTGCAGCGCCGCGAGGAACTCGTCCTTGCCCTGCGCCGAGCGCGCACTCTGCTGCGCGATCGAGGACACCACCGAGAGCAGATTGCCGCTGCGGTGGACCGCCTCGCGCGCCTGCACCGCCAGCACCGCGTTGACGCGGCTGAGCTCGGCGGTGCGCGCCTCGACCGTCGCCTCGAGCGAGGCGAGCGTGGCCTTGTGCGCCTCGATCTCGCCGCGCAGCCGCGCGTTGGCCGCGGCCATGTCGGCGGGGGAGGGCAGCGCGACCAGCGTCGGGATCAGCCGGAACAGCGCCAGTGCGGTGACGCAGGACACCAGCCCGGTCGCCAGCTTGATCAGCCCGAGCTGCGGATAGATCGGAACCCACAGCGTCACGATCGAGAGCGCGTGGGTGATCCCGCACAGCAGGATGAAGGAGGCGAACAGCATCACCAGCCCGCCATGGGGCACGTCGCCGCGGCGCTTGAGCACCGTCAGCAGCGCGATCGGGATCGCCGAATAGGACAGGAAGATCAGCAGGTCCGAACCCGCCCACAGTACCACCAGCCACGGCTGCCACAGCAGGCACATGCCATGCGGCATATATTGCCAGATATCGGTGAAATTGCTCATCCCCAGACTCCGAGAAGGGCGCGGATTGCGTCCCGAAGCGGCCTGCTCGCGCGGGCGCCGATTGTGGCTGCGATCAGATCGTCGTGAAGCTTAGCCGATCGCCAAATACTGCGATAGAGCGTGCAAGGCTGGCGATCGACTGTCCTTGGGGGCAAGTCGGCTGGGAAACGGATTCGGGGGGCGCGGCGAAGTCTCCGGATCGAACCGGACGGCACCGCCGGGCGCCGCTCAATGCGCGGTCTGGTTCTCGAGCGCGTTCTCGAGATCGCGCGCCTCTGCAGCGCGTTCCTCGACCGCTTCGGCCTCGGCGGCGCGCTTCTCGGAGCGCTCGTGCTCGGCCTTGACCCGGTCTTCGGCGACCTTGCGCGCCTGTTCGGCGAGACCGCGCCAGGTGGCTTCGGAGCGCAGCGCGCGATCGCGGACATTGTCCAGCTGCGCGGCCTGGGCTTCGGTGGCGGATTCCTCGGCGCGGGCGTGATAGAATTCGAAGGTCTGG
>JAHJPT010000303.1 GCA_018819685.1 Alphaproteobacteria bacterium | reverse complement strand
TGGCGCGCCACGCGCACCGATCTGGTGTTCGGCTCCAATTCGCAGCTGCGGTCGGTCGCCGAAGTCTATGCCGAGAACGGCCACGAGCAGAAGTTCGTCACCGATTTCGTCAAGGCCTGGACCAAGGTGATGGACGCCGATCGCTTCGATCTGCGCTGCGCCAAATACCACCAGTGATCGGCAGGCGTTCGGGCGTCAGCCCTTTCGCTTGAGCACGATCATGAGCGCACCGTCACCCCCGTGGTGGCGGTGCGCTTTTCGTATCGCGGCGATCGCACTGCCGTGTTCGCTGGCGGCGAGCCAGTCGAGTACCTTGGCGCGGATCGCGCCGCGCCGCTGGCCGCGATCCGCCGGATCGACCGGGCGCGATTTGCCCGTCACCAGCAGCACCGTGCGCGCGCCCATCGCGCGGGCCTGACCCACCCCGCTGATCAGCCGCGTATAGGCGGCATCGAGCCCGTGGCCGTGGAGATCGAGGGTGAAATCGGGCGCCACCGTGCCGGATTTGAGCTTGCGGTCCCAATGCGAGTCGAGATCGCTCCCTTGTGCAACCGTTGCCTTGGGGGGCGGGCGAACCGGGACGCGCGGTGCTTTGGGTTTTGCGGGTCGCGGCGCAGGCGGATTCGCTCCGACTCGCTTCTCCGGCGCGGGTGCGGCGGCCGCCGGTTGGACTTTCCTGGCGACCAGCGGCGTCACCGTCGCGGCGACGCGGTGCCAGGCCGCGGCTTCCTCCTCGGACAGTCCGCGCGGCGGCCTCATCGCCCGGTAAGACGCGCGACCGTGCCCTTGGGCAGCAGCACCAGCGCGGAGCCGCGACCGCTCATGCTCCCGGCGATCTCGCGGGCATCCGCGCCATTGCCCCAAAAGGTGTCGAAGCGATTGGCGCCCTTGATCGCGCCGCCGGTGTCCTGCGCCACCCACAGCCCATCCGCCACATCGCGATCGAGGTCGAGCCATACCGGCGCGCCCAGCGGTACGAAGCGCGGATCGACCGCCACCGAAGCCTCGCGCCGCACAGGTATCTCGAGCGCGCCAAGGGGGCCGTCCGTGTCGAGCTCGCGAAAGAAAATCCAGCTCTTGTTGAGCCGCATCAAGTCCGCGCCCGCTTCGGGATGATCGCGCAGATAGCGGACGATGCCCTGCATCGAACCGGCGTATTGGCCCGGCCCGTCGCCGAGCAGTCCGCGTTCGCGCATGACGCTGCCGATCCCGACGTATTCGCGCCCGTTCTGCCCCGCATAGCCGATCCGCATCCGCGATCCATCGGGCAGCCGCAGCAGGCCCGAGCCCTGGATCTGCAGGAAGAAAAACTCGATCGGATCGGCCGCCCAGGCGATCTCGAGCCCGCGCCCGGCGAGAGCGCCCTGCTCGATCTCGGCGCGCTCGTAATAGGAGATGAAATTCCCTGCGGCATCGAGCCGGCCGAGCGGGGGCCGTCCGACCCGCTCGCTCTGGGCCATGTCGGTCGGCCAGCCGCGAACCAGATCGGGCGGCATGCGATAGACCGGAACGCTGTAGCCTGGCTGCGGGACGCGGCTGCCGAGGATTTCGGGCTCGAAATAGCCCGTCGCGAAGGCCGCGCCCTCGCCGACCCGCGCGGTCTCGAAATGGGTGTCGAAGAAACGCGCGGCATCGTTCGCGGACCAGCTAGCCGCAGCATCGCAGGCAGGACGCCAGTCGTCGGGCTGGGTCAGCCCGCTCTGGTCGGTACGGATCAGCAGCTTGGGGCAGGATTCGCGGAAACCCGCGAGCGCCGTGGCGGCATCGCTATGCCCTAGGCCGAGCGAGGCGATCGCCGGGCCGCGGGCTATTCCGGCGAGCGCAGCGCTCTCGGCGAGGGTTCCCGGCACGGCAGGAGCAGGCGGGGGGACGATGCGGGTGCAGGCTGCCAGCAGCGCCAAAGCAAGGACGACGAATGAAGAGCGGATGCGCATGCCGTTGCCAGTTCCCATCGTCATTGCACTGGCGCGATTTCCCGCCAAGCTCATCGCCCGCAAAGCACCGATACCCCGGTACCCCGGCGCGTCGCCGCCCGAAGATCAATCCTGATCGGTCTCGTCGAGAATCCAGTTGGGCTCGGCGGAATCGACATGGCGCGAGAAGGTCCAGACATCGCGGCTTTCGACCGCATCGTCGAGCGAACCGGCAATGACCGTTTCATCGCGGTCGCGGGTCACCGCGGCGATATCGGCCACGAACAGCACCGCGACGCGGGCCACGCGTCCATCGAGTTCGGCCGATTTGATCGTGGCGTTCTCGATCCGGACCAGACGGTTGGCGAGCGTCTCGCCCGCCGCCTCGCGCGCGTCGATCGCGCTGGCGAAACTTTCGTAGACATCGTCGTCGCACAAGTCGCGCAAGGTCTCGCGATCGCCTTCCCAGAAGGCTTCGAGGATCATGCCGTAGGCACCCTTCGCGCCTTCGAGGAAGGAAACGATGTCGAAGCGCGGATCGGCACCCGCGATCGCTCGCACGCCCGCTTCGGTGCCGGCGGGCACCTCGGCCTGGCGCAATTGCACCGGGGGCTGGACGGAGCGCGCCGATTCGTCGGCGGACAAGCGGTCTTCGCCGCGTTCGATCCGGCGCGGCACGACCTCTTCCTCGTGCTCTGCCCGGCGACCGAGCACCGAATAGAGCCGCAGCCCGAGAAAGGCGGCGACGGCGGCGAGGATGACGATTTCCAGTATCACGTAACTAGCACCTGCAGTTTGGACCCGTCTGAACAAGCGGCACGAGCCCGAGATTTTCGTAACTTACCCCTGCCCTACATAGGAGGAAAACTCAAATGGACAACACGCCTGGCAGCCTCCTCTCGCCGCCCGAAGGGCCCGCTCCATCCTGAGCAGCGCAGTTGCCGCCCCCCTGAGCAGGTGCTACGCGCGCCGCCGAACCGGTGTCGGTCCAGATCAGCCTCGACATGCACCGCAGCGCAAACACTGACACGAAAGATACGCATCATGGCCGACGAAGGCGATATCCTCACCGACATCAATCCCGATCCCGCAGCCGGAGCCAACGGCGCCGACGATCGCCCCGCCGCCGGCATGATCTCGCAATATGTGAAGGATCTCTCGGTCGAGAACCCGAATGCGCCGGCCTGCTTCCAGTGGACGGACCAGCCGCAGATCGATCTGCAGTTCAACATCGGTGCGACCCCGGTCAGCGGCGAAGTGCACGAGGTCGAGCTCAAGGTGAATGTCACCGCCAAGGGCGAGAAGGGCAATTTCTACCTCGTCGAACTGAGCTACTGCGGCCTCGCGGGCCTGCGCAACCTGCCCGACGAACACGCCCATGCCTTCCTCTACGCCGAAGCGCCGCGCATTCTGTTTCCCTTCGCCCGCCGGGTGATCGCCGACGCGACCCGCGATGCCGGCTTGCCGCCGCTGATGATGGAGCCGATGGATTTCGGCGCGCTCTACCAGCAGCAGCTCGCCGCGCGGGCGCAGCAACAACAGGGCGAAGGCCAGGAGCCCAGCCCCGTTGGCAACGCCTGAGCCTGTAACCTGACCAGGGCTCCGGCGTGAGTCTGCTCAAACACGTCGGGACAATCGGCGGGCTGACCATGGTCAGCCGCGTCGCCGGCATGGCGCGCGAGATGATCTTCAGCCGCGTGCTCGGCGCCAATGCGGTGACCGACGCGTGGTTTCAGGCCTTCATCATCCCCAACGTGTTCCGTCGGCTCTTCGCCGAGGGCGCGTTCTCGGCCGCCTTCGTGCCGATGTTCTCCAAGCGCCTCCACGGCGA
>JAHJPT010000302.1 GCA_018819685.1 Alphaproteobacteria bacterium | reverse complement strand
CGGCGCGCCAGATCGAAAGGGGCCACCAGATTGCTGGCGAGCAGGGCGTCCATGTCGGCGCGACCCAGTTCGGCGAGCGGACGCCGGTCGCGCCGGCCGACGTTGTTGACCAGAATGTCGAGCCCACCTTCTGCGCTCAGGCGCTCGAATGCGGCGCCCGTCGCGGCATCATCGCCAATGTCGAAGGACAGGATGCGCGCCTGCGGACCGATTGCGCGCGCCGCTGCCGCCAGCGCATCCTCGTCGCGGCCGTTGAGCCAGACGCTCGCCCCGCTTTCGGCCAGACCGCGCGCGATCGCGAACCCCAGCCCGCGCGCCGCTCCGGTCACCAGAGCTACGCGGTTCTCCAGTGATGATCCCAGTGATGATCCGAAGGCCATGTCAGCCCTCGTAGATCATCTTCCTGGTCATGCCACCGTCGATATTGAGATGCTGCCCGGTCAGGAAACCGGCGTGGTGCAGATAGGCGATCGCCTCGGCGATATCCTCGCAGGTTCCGATCCGCCCGACCGGATGCTGCTCGCGGTCGCGCGGGCGATGATCGGGCTCGCTGCGCTCGCCGGCTTTCTGCCACGGTCCGGTTTCTATCCAGCCCGGCCGGATCGCGTTGACCCGGATCGCCGGGCCCAGCGAGACCGCCATGGCATGCGTCAGCGCGTCGAGCCCGCCCTTCGCGGCGGCATAGGCGAAGCATTCGGGTTCGCTCATCACCGCGCGGGTGGAGGAGATATTGACGATGCTTGCACTCCGGCTGCGCTCGAGCAGCGGCACCGCAGCGCGGCTGCACAGGAAGGCGGCGGTCAGGCTGGCGTCGATCCATTCCTGCCAGGCGGAGAGCGAGAGGTTCGCCAGCGGCCCGCAATAGGGATCGGCGATCCCGGAATTGTTGACCAGGCAATCGAGCGCATCCTCGTCCAGCCATTCGCCGATCCGGGCGAAAGCGCGGCTTACCTCTCCCTCCTTGCCGGCATCGCAAGTGAGCAGCAGCGCTTCGGATGCGGGAAGCGCCGCGCGCAGTTCGGACAGCGCCTCGGCATCCTTGTCCAGCCCGACGACCCGCCAGCCGAGGCCGTGGAAATGGAGGAGAGTAGCACGGCCGATGCCGTTGCCTGCGCCGGTTACGAGAATAGTGTTCATGCCCGGCAAACGAACCGCCGTGCGCTCAGTGCCCGTGCGCTTCGCTGCGTCCCATCGCCTCGAGCACATCCTCGAGCCGCGCCGGTTCGCCCAGCGCCAGCACGCGTCCGTCGCTGGCGGCGTGGAGCGGCTCGCCCGACCAGTCGCACATGATCCCGCCCGCGCCCTCGACGATCGGCACCAGCGCGGCAAAATCGAACAGCTGGAGCCCTGCTTCGCACACCACGTCGAGATGGCCCGAAGCCAGCAGCCCGTAATTGTAGCAATCGCCGCCATAGACGATCATGCCCTGCCGCTTGTCCTGCGCCACGGCCTGGGCGAGCGCCATGTAGTGGTCGGCTTCCTGGCTGGAGAAATAATGCGGGCTGCTGGTGGCGAGCACCGCATCGGCTAGGCTGCGACAGGCGCGGGTGCGGACGGGTGTCCCGTTGAAGGTGGTTTCGTGTCCGATCCGCCCCACCCAGCGCTCGCGCGCAACGGGTTGGTCGATGACGCCGATCACCGGCCATCCGCCCTCCATCAGCGAAATCAGCGTGCCGAAGATCGGGCGTCCGGCCATGAAGCTGATGGTCCCGTCTATCGGATCGAGCACCCATTGGCGTGCCGCACCCTCGTTGCGGGTGCCGTATTCCTCCCCGACGATGCCGTCGTCGGGGCGCTCGGCCTCGAGCACCGCGCGCATCGCCGCTTCGGCGGCGCGGTCGACCTCGGTCACCGGCGAGGAATCGCTCTTGCGCTCCTGCGACCAATCGCCGCGAAACAGCGGTCGGATCGCCTCGCCCGCCGCATCGGCGAGGCGGTTGGCAAGCGCGAGATCGGCGCTGTTCGCCATGTCAGTCGAACAGGCTGGAAACGCTGCTTTCGTCGGCAATGCGGCGCACCGCCTCGCCGATCAGCGGGGCGATGGTGAGGATTCGCAGGCGGTCGGAATCGAGCACGTCGTCGGTGGGGCGAATGGTGTCGGTGATGACCAGTTCCTTGAGCGCCGATTTGTCGATCCGCGCCACCGCCCCGCCCGAAAGCACACCATGGCTGATATAGGCCGCCACGCTCGACGCGCCCTGCGCCAGCAAGGCCTCGGCGGCGTTGCACAGCGTGCCGCCCGAATCGACGATGTCGTCGATCAGGATGCAGTGGCGCCCCTTCACCTCGCCGATGATGTTCATGACCTCGCTCTCGCCCGGGCGATCGCGGCGCTTGTCGACGATCGCGAGCGGCGCATTGTCGAGCCGCTTGGCGAGCGCACGCGCGCGGACCACCCCGCCGACATCGGGGCTGACCACCATCAGATCCTGATCACCGTAGCGCGCCTGGATATCCGCCGCCATCACCGGCGCGGCGTAGAGATTGTCGGTCGGGATGTCGAAAAAGCCCTGGATCTGGCCGGCATGCAGATCGACCGCGAGCACGCG
>JAHJPT010000026.1 GCA_018819685.1 Alphaproteobacteria bacterium | reverse complement strand
AACGCCAGATCGGGGGCGGAGAAATGGACGAAGGCCAGCGCGATGACGAGGCCGATGACGCTGATGTAGATCAGCGCGCGGAACCGCTGGCGTCCCTCGACCAGCACCGCGATGGTGGCCGAAACCAGCAGCAGCCAGGCGGCCACGGCGATCGGCGGCGCCTCGAGCAGTTCGCGCGGGCCGGTCAACCCGCCGCTGCCGCCATTGGCGCCCTCGATCACCAGCAGCACCACCACCGCGAAGACCGCGAAGACCATCCGCTGGAGCGAGGGACGGTGCACCGCGACCACCGCCTTGCGCACCGCCAGGTCGGCGAGCCGCATCGCGCGCTCGAACAGCGCCTTGGCATCGGCGTGGCGCATCGCGGCATAGCGGCGCAGCAGCGCGGCGTGGCGCCACAGCAGCAGCGCCCCGACCAGCACCGCGAGCATGCTCATCCCCAGCGCCAGATTGATCCCGTGCCACAGCGACAGCGCGACTTCGGGGGCGGGGCCGCCGATCACCGCGCCCGCGACCGAGGACACCAGCGCCCCGGCGACCAGCATCGGCGCGAGGCCCAGCAGCACCGCGATGCTCATCAGCACCAGCGGGGCTGCGAGCATGCCCGCGCCGGGATCGTGCGCTTTTGCATGCGCCTCGGCATCGCGCTTCTGGCCGAAGAACAGATGCGCGGCGAAGCGCAGCGAATAGCCGACCGAGAGCGTCGCCGCGATCGTCGCCACCACCGGGACCAGCCAGGGCAGGCCGAACAGCGAGATATTGAGCGATTCGTAGAGCATCATCTCCTTGGAGATGAAGCCGCCCAGCGGCGGTATCCCCGCCATCGCCAGCGCGGCGACGGTGCCGACCAGCGCCGTGACCGGCATGACCTTCGCCAGCCCGCCGAGGAGACGGATGTCGCGGGTCCCCGCCTCGTGGTCGACGACGCCCGCGGTCATGAACAGCGCCGCCTTGAACGCGGCATGGTTGAGGATGTGCAGCACCGCCGCCACCGCCGCGGCCTCGAGCGAGAAGCCCAGCAGCATCACCAGCAGGCCGAGCTGGCTGATGGTCGAATAGGCGAGGATGGCTTTGAGATCTTGGCGGAACAGCGCTACCCAGGCGCCGAACAGCATGGTGAACAGCCCGACGCTGGTGACCACGACGGTGTAGAGCTCGGTCCCGGCGAGCACCGGCCACAGCCGCGCCAGCAGGAAGACGCCCGCCTTCACCATGGTCGCCGAGTGGAGATAGGCGCTGACCGGGGTGGGCGCCGCCATCGCGTGGGGCAGCCAGAAGTGGAACGGGAACTGCGCCGATTTGGTGAAGCAGCCGATCAGGATCAGCCCGAGGATCGCCGGGTAGAGCGGCGAGGCCTGGACCACATCCGCGCTCTGCAGGATGGTCATCAGGTCGAAGGATCCGGCCACCACGCCCAGCAGCACCATGCCCGCGATCAGCACGAGGCCGCCGCCGCCGGTGATCGCCAGCGCCATCCGCGCGCCCTGCCGCGCCTCGGGCTTGTCGCGCCAGAAGCCGATCAGCAGGAAGGAGGAGAGGCTGGTCAGTTCCCAGAACACCAGCAGCAGCAGGACATTGCCCGAGAGCACGATCCCCAGCATCGAACCCTGGAACAGCATCAGCGTGGCGAAGAACCGTCCGGTCGCCTCGCCTTTCGCGAGGTAGTAATGGCCGAACACCATCACCAGCAGCCCGATCCCCAGGATCAGTCCGGCGAACATCAGCCCCAGCGGGTCCATCATCAGCGAGAAGTCGAGCCCGATCGCCGGGACCCAGGCGGCCGACACCGCGACCTCCTCGCCGGCGAGCACCTGGCCCGCGAGCGAGAGCGTCAGCGCCAGGCCGACCGCGCTGGCCGCGGCGGCGATGCCCGAATGGATCGCCCTTCCGCGGTCGGCGCAAAGCGCGATCAGCAGGGCGGCGACGAAGGGAAGGCCGGCAAGGGTAAAGAGCGTCAGCGAAATCGGCATTGTCGGGTCGAATTCATCCTTCGGGCGCGGAGCTTTCGTGCGCCCCATAGCCATAATGACCCGTCCAGCGCCACCGGATTT
>JAHJPT010000301.1 GCA_018819685.1 Alphaproteobacteria bacterium | reverse complement strand
TGCTGGTGACCGCGGGACTCAACGATCCGCGGGTGACCTATTGGGAGCCGGCCAAATGGGTCGCCAAGCTGCGCGCCACCAAGACCGACGACAAAGCGCTGCTGCTCAAGACCAATATGGGCGCCGGGCATGGCGGCAAGTCGGGCCGGTTCCAGTCGATCTACGAGACCGCAGAGGAAGTCGCCTTCATCCTGTGGCAGATGGGCGAGGCGCAGTAGTTTCGTTGGCGGACCGCTTCGAGAAGACCTTCACCGCAGAGCCCAAGCACATCGACGTGATGGGGCACGTCAACAATGCGGTGTGGGTGCAGTGGATCCAGGACATGGCGACCGCGCATTGGGATGCGGTCGCCCGGCCCGAAGACCGTGCGGCGGTGGTCTGGCTCGTGGTGCGGCACGAGATCGATTATCGCGGCAACATCGCGCAAGGCGAAAGCGCCACCGCCACCACCTGGATCGAGGGCGAGCCGCGCGGCGCCAAATCGCTGCGCCGGGTCGATTTCCACGACGCGGCGGGGCGGCTGGTGGTCTCGGCGGCGACCACCTGGGCGATGCTCGACCGCGCCAGCGGCCGCCCGTTGCGGGTCAGGCCGGAACTGCTCGCGCCGTTCCGCAGCGCCTGACGACTACTCCGCCAGCACGTCCGCGACCGCGCGGTAGTCGTAGCCCAGTTCCGTGGCGACGGCTTCGTAGGTCACCGAACCGGCGTGGACGTTGAGCCCTTCCGCGAGATAGGGATCGCGGCGCATCGCTTCCTTCCAGCCGAGCCGCGCGATCCGCAGCGCGTGCGGCAGCGTCACGTTGTTGAGCGCATAGGTGCTGGTCCGCGCCACCGCACCGGGCATGTTGGCGACGCAGTAATGAACCACGTCGTCGACCACATAGGTTGGATCGGCATGGGTGGTCGCGCGGCTGGTCTCGAAGCACCCGCCCTGATCGATCGCGACATCGACCAGCACCGAGCCGGGCTTCATGCACTTGAGCATGTCGCGGCTGACCAGCTTGGGCGCCGAGGCGCCGGGGATCAGCACCGCGCCGATGACCAGATCGGCTTCGCAGACCGCCTCGTCGAGATTGGCCTTGTTCGAAAAGCGGGTCGAGGCGCGCGCTTCGAAATGGGTGCCGACCTTTTCCAGCACCTCGGGATCGCGGTCGAAGATGGTGACATCGGCACCCAGACCGACCGCCATCTGCGCGGCGTTGAAGCCGACGACGCCGCCGCCGATCACGATCACCTTGCCCGGCATCACGCCCGGGACGCCGCCGAGCAGCACGCCGCGCCCGCCATGCGCCTTCTCGAGCGCCGAAGCGCCCGCCTGGACGCTCATCCGCCCCGCCACCTGACTCATCGGCTTGAGCAGCGGCAGCGAGCCATTGCGTCCGGTGACGGTTTCGTAGGCGATCGCGGTGACCCCCGACTTGACCAGATCGGCGGTCTGCGGCGCATCGGGGGCGAGGTGGAGATAGGTGTAGAGCAATTGCCCTTCGCGCAGCTTGGCGCGCTCCTCGGCCTGCGGTTCCTTGACCTTCACCACCATCTCGCATTCGGCGAAGATCGGATCGGGTCCGTCGGTGATCCGCGCGCCGGCGGCCTCGTATTCGAGATCGGTCGCGCCGATCCCCAGCCCGGCGCCGCTCTGGATCCAGACCTCATTGTCCTGGAGTACCAGCTCGCGGGCGCTCTCGGGCGTCAGGCCGACGCGGTATTCGTGGTTCTTGATTTCGGTGGGGCAGCCGACGCGCATGGGGAGGTCTCCTTGGGAAGCGGCCCCGTTACAACTGCAACCAGTGCGGCACAAGCTGCGACAGTTTGCGCCAGAGAGGAGGCTTGGGGCGGAGGGTTGGGGCGGAGAGTTGGGGCGGAGAGTTGGTTCATGAAACACATGCGGGTTCGTCGCTTGCCATCTCCGTAGGGAATCGGGGTTCGAAAGCCGGCAACGGCGCACGCTGTGTGCGCGGGACGGGGCTTGCGAAAGGGTGGGTGCAGCAGGGATCGTCGCCCGGGGGTTTGTCATGCCGGGCAGGGTGCAGGAAAGCGGCTTTCGCCCATCCGGCGGCCACCGGGCGGCGCTGGACAGGCCGGATACCGCGGCGCATATTGCGACTCGCGCTCCGGCGTTGGACCGGGGACTCGCACTGCCACGGAGGGAAACGGCCATGCGTTCGGTACTGCTTCACATCGAGGACGACGACTGCCTGGAATCCCGTCTCCAGGTCGCGCTCGATCTGGTGCGCGCCTTCGACGGCCATCTCACCTGCAGCAAGTCGATCCAGTGGGAAATGGCCGGGGCGGTGGATTTCTACGGCCTCATGGCGGCACAGATCATGGACGCGACCCGCAGCCAGGCCGAAGCGCTCCGGACGCGGATCACGGCGCGGCTGGCCACCGAGGACGTCGCCTGGGACTGGGTGCAGAGCGACGGTTTCGCCATGCGCGACATGTTGCGCCGCAGCGGACTGGCCGATTGCGTGGTGCTGGGCAGCTGCGATCCGCTCGGCGCTACGGGTCCTTCCAAGCTGGTCGGCGAAGTGGTGCTGGGTGCGCAGGCTCCGGTTCTGGTCGTCCCCAAGAAGGTCGCACGGCTGGATTGCGAGGGTCCCGCTGTGGTCGCCTGGGACGGTTCGCCCGAGGCCTCGCGCGCGCTGCGCGGCGCGTTGCCGCTGCTGGCGCGCGCCGCTTCGGTCACCCTGGTCAGCGTCGCGGGCGAGGAGGAAACCGGCCGCTACGACCTGCCCCCGGTGCAGGGCGCCGAATATCTCTCTCGCCACGGGATTTCCTGCGAACTGATCGATCTGCCGCTGCGGGCGAAATCGGTCGCGCAGGCGGTGCTGAACGCCGCCGCCGACCGCGAGGCGGCCTATCTGGTGATGGGCGCCTATGGCCGGTCGCGACTGGCGGAAACGATCTGGGGCGGGGTCAGCCGCGAGATCTTCGCCGATCCGCCGCTGCCGATCTTCGCCTGCCACTGAGCGCCCGCCCGCCGCGAGGCGGGGCCCGACCGGTGCGGGCGATGGCACCCGAGTTCCGAACCAAATCGGTGTGGCACGCCCAGTCCTCGGCAGGGAGGGGGCGGTTCGCCCAGGTCTTTTGGCGCTTCGGCCTGTTCCCGCCATCGCCTCCTGCGGCAGGATCAGGGACAATTTATCCCGTTCGTTCTACAATGATGAAATGCACGGGCGGGGCCAGAGCGAGATGCGCATAGAAGAAGGGCTCGACGAGACCCTGCGCTTTGGCGCGTGGTCGCCCGAACTCAAGGCGCGATGGGAAGAGTTCTCCTCGGACAGAATCAACCGCGAGTTGCGCTTCATGCACATGGTGGGACTGGCGATCTGCATCGCCTGCCTGTTCTTCGATGCGCAGGCGGGTGTTCTGGAACTGGGACTGGCGCTGCGGCTGGGGCTGGTCGTACCCGCCTATCTGGTGGGGATCGCGCTGCTCGGGCGCGCGAGGGGGCTGACGCGCACATTGGCGGCCACCCTCCCGGTTGCGATCTTCGCCGGGGTGGCGAGCTATCTCGGCGTCGTGGCGCAAGGGGCGGAAACCGAGCGCTACATTATGGCGAGCGCCCTTTTGATTACGTCGGGCATCGTGTTCCTGCCGCTCCGCGCAGGCGCCACGTTGTTCCTCGGCTTCGCCGGCTTCGCGGCAATCGCGATCCCCGTCTTCCCCGTGACTGGCATTGGACCCGCCACCATCGGTCTCTATTTCTTCGGCCTGCTGGCCTGCACTGGCACGGTCGCGATCAAGCTGCGCAACGACAGGCTCAAGGACAGCAATTTTATCCTCACGCTCAAGAGTCGCGAGGCGCAGGAGGAACTGCTGGCGCTCAATCGCCGGCTCGAGACGTTGAGCAATGTGGATCCGCTCACCGCACTCCTCAACCGGCGCGGCTTCGAGCAGGCGTTCGCGGCGGCATTCGAAGCGGCCCGTCAGAGCGACGACCCGATGGCCGTGCTGCTGCTGGACATCGACCATTTCAAGCGGTTCAACGACACCCATGGCCACCAGACCGGGGACCGGTGCCTGGTCGAGGTCGGGCGGTTGCTGGGCGGCGAGTTCGCGCGGCACGACGGCATCATCGGGCGCTATGGCGGCGAGGAATTCATCGCCGCTCTGGTGGGCAAGGCGGGCCGCGAGGCCGAGGCCATCGCCAACCGGGTAAGGGCGCAGATCGCCCGGCTCGTGGTCGCCGACGACACGAGCGCCGCGGAAACGATCACAATCAGCATCGGGGTTCGCATCGGCAGCCCGAGAACGACCAGCCGCGACATGTTCGTCACCGATGCCGACCGCGCGCTCTACGCGGCCAAGCATGCAGGGCGCAATCGCGTCGCGATGCTGGCCGACGAAGCCGCGGCGCGACATGGCCGCGAGGCATCGGAGCCGCAGGCCCGGCCGGACTTCGCTGCCGGAACAGCCCGGCCCCGAGCGCCCGGAAGCGGGCTGGAACCGACCGACGATCCGCCTACCGGTCCGTGGGGATTATACGGTTGACCCGTGGTGATCTATATTACTAATACACCACTTCCTTTATGCAGTCGAGGAAGCGGAACATCAAACTTTCCCATCTGATTATCGTGTTTGCCCTCGCGACGGCAGCCTGCGTCTCCCCGGTCGCCGGGTCCGCGCCGGATCGAGTGCCTGTTGCCGCCGCGTCGCCGCCGGGCCGCGGCGAGCCAGAACTGGCCTCGCTCTGGGAGGCCCTGTCGAAGGAAATGGAGCGCCACAGGCTCAAGGGGCTGAGCGTCGCGGTGTTCGACGATTACCGGATCGTCGAACACCGGACCTTCGGGGTCAGATCGGCTGAGGCGAACGCCCCGATTTCCGCGCAAACGGCGTTCTCGACCGCCTCGATCTCCAAGCCGGTGACCGCGCTGGTCTGCGCGATGCTGGCCGCGGAAGGGGTTATCGATCTCGACGCCCCGATTGCGAACTATCTCAAAAGCTGGCGGCTGCCCGAGAGTGCGCATCCCGGTGCGGCCGAGGTCACCTGGCGGCAGTTGCTGACGCACACGGCGGGCACGTCGCAGCACGGTTTCGCGGATTATTACGAGGGCGACCGGCTGCCGACGCTGATCGACAGCCTCGAAGGGCGCCTGCCGCGCTACGACAAGCCGATCGAGTTTCTCTTCCCGCCCGGCACCGGTTGGCGATACAGCGGCGGCGGATATGTGATCGTGCAGCTCGCGCTGGAGGATCACACGGGCATTCCCCTGGCCGAGCTGGCCGCACGAAGAGTGTTCCAGCCGCTCGGCATGCACCACACCACCATGATCCAGCCGGGAGCGGCGGGCTTTCCCGCCGATGCGGCGCTCGTCCACGCCGAGGACGGGACGGTCATCCGCACCGGATTGCCGATAACGCCGCAGGTATCCGCTTCGGGAATGTGGTCGACGCCCGCCGATCTGGCGCGCTTCGCCATCGCCATCCAGCGCGCCCTGGCAGGCGATGGCAACGGGCCGATCGCCCCGGCCACGGCGCGGGCGCTGACCGATGTCTTCTCGCTCGAGCATGTCGGCGGAATGGGGATGCCGTTCTTCCGCGGCTTCGGTTTCGGCAACACCGACTGGTTCCGCCACGACGGTTCGAACACCGGCGTCAACGGCGACCTGATGGCATCGATGGAGGGCGGCTACGGCATCGCCGTTCTGGCCAATGGCGACGATGCAAATACCGGGCCGGTCTTCGCCACGCTGCGGCGCGAGATCATCGACGGCATGAAGTGGAACGAGCGCCACAAATTCGCCACCGCGCCGCTCCCCGAGGACCTGAAGCGGACCGTGCTCGGAACCTACACCGGTCTGCTCTACGATCTCGGGCTCGAATACCGGATCGAGGAGCAGGATGACGCGCTGTGGATCGGATCGGAGTTCTTCACCCAGTTTCTGGGGCGGGAGCGTAGCAGAATGCATCATCTTGGCGGCGGAACCTTCGCCATCGAGGATTACCCCAACCTCCTGCGCTTCGACTGCACAGAGGGGTCGGACGACTGCAATGTCACGGTTTCTCGACCGGTCAGCGATGCGGCGCCCGTCGTGCGCGCCGTCGGGGACACGAAGGCAGCGGCGCCCGGCTGAGCCGCGCGCGGCATCCGGAGCTTCGGGCGCTAGCGGGCTATCCGATGGTCGGACTCTTCGGCTGGCGGCGTGGTCCGATCCGGGGGCGATCCGCCATCGAGCGGGCGCAGTTCGATGAACAGGACGGATGCGATCCAGAAGCAGATGGTGACGAATATCTGCGCGCTCGGGCGCACCCCTTCGAAAGCGGCTGCCCCGATCTCGTGGATCAGCAGCAGATACAACCCGCCCACCAGCCCGAGCAGGTTGGCGACGTTGGTCCAGCGGCGTCGCGCGACCGGTGCGAGATGAAGATAGAGGACGATAAGGCAGATCACGGCGACGATCAGCGCGTAATCGGCCAGCGGCAACTGGCTGGTGGTGCCCAGATTGGCGCCGATGAGCGCGCCGAAGAACAGGGAAACGCCGTTCAGCGCCGCCCGCTTCTCGGCCAGCGTCTGGTTCTCGAGCCCGAGCCATCTGCGCCAAGCCATCGTCCGTCTCCCCGCCGTGAATTGCTTGCAATCGGCGCTGCCTGTCAATGACCGCTTTCCGCCTGGCTAGGCGGACTCGCCAGCGATCGCCCGGCCCCCGGTGGCGCCGGTGATGCCGCGCCCTTGAGCCGTGGCGCTGCCTCGTGCAGCCAATGGCGTAGAGCGCCGCACAAAATTGCGCCCGTGCAAGCGGCGCTTTGTGGTGTAAGGATGGCTCCCACCCGTCCCGACGCAAACGCAACAAGCAAGGCCCCCGCACCACCATGACCCTGCTGATATTCTACGTCGCGCTGGCTCTGGTGGTGTCGTTCCTGTGTTCGATCCTCGAGGCCTCGCTGCTGACGATCACGCCATCCACGATCCGTTCGGCGCAGGATCGCGAGGCGGGCTGGGCGGGCAAGCTCAAGAAGCTCAAGGACGATATCGAGCGCCCGCTGGCCGCGATCCTGACGCTCAACACCATCGCCCACACGATGGGTGCGGCCGGCGCCGGTGCGCAATACGCCAAGGTCTACGGCGCGGGCAGCGAGGCGGTGTTTGCCGCAGTGCTGACGCTGCTGGTGCTGATCTTCACCGAGATCATCCCCAAGACCATCGGCGCGCGCTATGCCGAAAGGATCGCTCCCTTCACCGCCTGGCTGCTGCCGCTGCTGATCAAGGGGCTGGCGCCGCTGGTGTGGGCCTCGCGCCAGCTGACCCGGCTGATCACGCTGGGCAAGCCCGCCGCGATCCCCCGCCACCGCGACGATCTGCTGGCGATCGCCAATCTGGGCCAGGCCTCGGGCCAGATCGACAGCAGCGAGGTCCGCTTCCTGCGCAATCTGCTCCAGCTGCACGGGGTCCGGACCGCCGATGTGATGACCCCGCGCACCGTGGTGTTCAGCCTGCCGCAGCGCACCGCATTGCGCGATTTCGCGGCGAAGATCAGCGAGGTGCCGCACACCCGCATCCCCGTATTCGACGAGAATTCGGACAAGATCACCGGCTTCGTGATCAAGCACGAGGCGCTGACCGGCCTGCTCGAACAGCCCGACGGCGATGGCAGCCTCCAGCCGCTGGTGCGCCCGCTGCCCCATGTCCTAGACGAGCTCCCGGTCGATAAATTGTTCCACCGGATGATCTCGCAGCACGACCACATCCTGATGGTGATCGACGAATACGGCACCTTCCGCGGGCTGGTGACGCTGGAAGACGTGCTCGAGACGATCTTCGGTTTCGAGATCGTCGACGAGATGGACGAGATCCCCGATCTGCAGGAATATGCGCGCGAATTGTCGCGTCGCCGCGCGACCGGAGCGGCCCGGGCGCGAGCCTGAACACGGGCGTCTAGTCGCCCTCGGCCGTCCTCCGCAGCCCGTCGACCGCGAGCGTCAGCGGGCGCTCGACCGCCGATTGCACCGCCGCCTCGAGCAGCGGCTGCGTCATCGGCTTGGCGACCACCAGGGCATCGGGCAGTTGCGCGCGGACCTCGGGTCCGCTGCCGGTCACGAAGACCACCGGGATCACTCTGTCGGAACAGATCGTCATCACCGCCTCGGTCCCGGTCCCGTCGAGGATGCGGTGGTCGGCGACGATCAGATCGGGGCACTGCCTTTCGGCCGCCGCGATCGCTTCGGCCATGCTGGCGGCGATCTCGAAACTGGCGTAGCCGATCTCGTTCAGCGCCTCCTCGACCGCGAATGCGAGCAGGGCTTCGTCCTCGATAATGAGCGCGTGGGGCACATGATACCCTCCCCATCGGCGGGAGCACGGCGCGTCTCTCAGCCGCAAGCAGCCAGAACATGGGCTTGCGATGCGCCGCCGCTAGCACAGCAGGTGGGGCTTGTCTGCCTTTGCGCCTCCACGCCGCCCGGCCGTGCGGTCGCTGCCTCCGCCAAAGCCATTGCGCCCGCTATGTCGACGATATTCCGAACAGGGTTCGCAGGCCAACGCCCACCGCATAGGCCAGCACCGCCGCGACGCTGCCGATCAGCAGCGTCTGCAGCCCGGAGCGTAGCGGCGAAGCGCCCAGAACCACGCCCTTGCCGATGCCCAGAGCGAAGAAGGTCGCTGCAGCGAGCCCGGTGCTGATGGCGAACATCCGGTCGAAGGCTCCGGTGCCGGCAACGAACGGCAACAGCGGCACGAAGCCGCAAAGCACGAACGCCACCAGGGTGTAGAGAGCCGCACGCAGCGGTCTTGCGGAGATTTCGCTGAGCTTGAGCTCCTCGGCCATCATCGTGTCGACCCACACTCGCTCGTCGCTGGTGATGACCTCGACGATCTGGTCGAGCGCCTCGCCTTCCAGCCCTTTGCGGGCGAATATCTCCCTGATTTCCTGCCGTTCGCCTTCGGGATTCGCTTCGAGTTGCCAATTCTCGTCGGCCCGAGCCTGCGCCACCTCCTGCTGCCTGCTTCTGGTCCCGAGATAGTTGCTGACTCCCATGCTGAAGCCATCGGCGACAAGATTGGCCAGCCCCAGGATGATCACGGTCGTCGCTGCGAGGCCGCCACCGGCGCTGCCCGCGACGACGGCGAAGGTCGTAATCACGCCATCCACGCCGCCGAGCATGAAATCGCCCAGCGGGCTTTCGCCCCGCGGCCTCTCGAGGCGATCGCGAATGCGGCCCGGTCGGTGCTCTTTCGCAAGGTCGCGGTTCGTCCGGGAGATCACCTTGTGCTAATCCCGCACGACCATGACGGAACATCGCGCGTGGCGGACAACCCGCGCTGCCTGAGCGCCGATGAGCCAGTCTTTCATTTCCGGGCGGTGCGAAGACAGCACGATGAGATCGGCCTCGACGCTCTGGGCGAGGTCGAGGATACCGCGGGCGATCGGGCCCGAACCGACGCGGGTCGCCAGTTCGGCATCGCCGCGCAATTCCTCGGCCAGCGAAGCCAGCCGCGCTGCGGCGGTATCCAACAGGCGGCGATAGCCGATCCCCGACCACTGCGCTTCGCGCGCCGCCAGGCTGTCGGGCACGATGGTGCCAAGCGTGATCCTGGCGCCGAAGCAGCGCGCAAGTGCCAGCCCTGCGGGAACCGCTCCGGCCCAGGAACTGGGCTCATCGAGGTCAACCGGCACCAGAACGCTGGAGTACATTCGCTATCTCCCACCCGGACTGGGTTTCTTGTATCTGACAGGCGGCTTGCGGTCTTCGGGAAAATCCGGTGCGCGGCGCGTGCGCCGCAGCACATCTATGTGGGCGAGCTCAACGAACGGTATCGCGACCTCGACCCGGCCGGGCGCTACACCCTGATGTGCGCCAGCGGGATGCGGGCGACCGTTGCCGCAGGATGGCTGGCCAGCCGCGGGTTCGCCGAGCTCGACGTGTATCTAGGTTCGATGGGGGCGTGGAAGGCCGCGCACGGCTGATCCCCCGGCACGGCCAAAAGCCGTCGCGGCCGACATCTCCGATCCGGCGCTGGAACAGCCCGCGAGCGGGTCTCAGACTGCGGGAAAGCGATCGCGGGTGCGGTTGGCGATCGCGACCAGCGACAGCATCACCGGGACTTCGACCAGCACGCCGACCACGGTCGCAAGAGCAGCCCCGCTGGTGAGGCCGAACAGACCGATGGCGACCGCAACCGCCAGTTCGAAGAAGTTGGAGGTGCCGATCAGCGCGCAGGGTGCGGCGATGTCATGCGGCACCTTCCACGCCTTGGCTGCAGCATAGGCGATGGCGAAGATGCCGTAAGACTGGATGACGATCGGAACGGCGATCAGCGCGATCAGCAGCGGATCGGCGACGATGGTCCCGGCCTGGAAGGCGAACAGCAGCACTACCGTGGCCAGCAGACCGACGATCGACCCGGGCTTGAGGCGAGCCGTGAAGGCGTCGAGAGAGGCCGTGTCGCCTCCGTGGCGGGCGATCACGCTTCGGCGGGTAAGCGCGCCCGCGGCCAGCGGAACGACGACATAGAGCACGACCGAGAGAAGCAGCGTCTCCCAAGGGACGACGATGTCGGTCACGCCGAGCAGCAGGGCGACGATCGGCGCGAAGGCGACGATCATCACCAGGTCGTTCACCGACACCTGCACCAGCGTATAGGCTGGATCGCCTCTGGTCAGTTGCGACCAGACGAACACCATGGCGGTGCAGGGTGCAGCGCCGAGGATGATGAGGCCGGCGATATACTGGTCGGCATCGCTTCGGGACATCAGCCCGGCATAGAGATAATCGAAGAACAGCACCGCCAGGGCGGCCATCGTAAACGGCTTGACCAGCCAGTTGACCACGAGCGTGATGACCAGCCCCTTGGGCTTGCGCCGGATGTCCTTCACGCTGGCGAAATCGACGCCGACCATCATCGGATAGATCATCGCCCAGATCAGCACCGCGACCACGAAATTGACCGATGCATATTCGAAACGGGCCAGGAGGCGGACGGCGTCGGGTGCGGCGAGGCCGAGCGCGAGGCCTGCCAGGATGGCGAGCAGCACCCATAGTGACAGGAAGCGTTCGAAGGTGCCGAGCGGCGAGGCCGCCGGGGCGGGATTCGCGATGGTTGGGGTCATCTCGCTTGTCCTTTCCTCGCGTCAGCGCACGCGCTGGCCTGCGGCATCCACGAGCTGCTCGCCATCTTTCCCGGCGAAGTCCCCTTGCTGTCGGGCCGGGATCAGATCGCGAACCGCTTCCGACGGACGGCACAGCCTCACGCCGAGCGGCGATACGACCAGAGGACGATTGATCAGGATCGGGTGAGCCATCATCGCGTCGATCAGCTGCTCGTCGGACAGGGCAGGATCGCCCAAGCCCAGCTCGGCGAACGGCGTGCCCTTCTCGCGCAACAGGTCGCGCGGCGATATGCCCGCGCGCGCCATCAGGCTCTCCAGCATAGCGCGCGAGGGCGGTGTCCCGAGATATTCGACCACATGCGGCTCGATCCCGGCGTTGCGGATCATGGCGAGTGCATTGCGCGAGGTTCCACACTCGGGATTGTGGTAGATGACGAAGTCGCCGGTCATCCTGCTGCTCCCGCCGCGATGTTCGGGCCGGTGCTCGGGCCGGTGTTCGGGCCGGTTCCGGTGACCGCCGATAGATCCACACCGTCTCCGTAGACGGTCGCGCCGCCGGTCGTGTGGAATGCCTCCCACAAGACGCCGTCGGGATCGGCGACCCAGCTCTTCTCCGATTTGGCATAGCAGCAGGTGGTGCAGCCTTCCTCGGCTACCGGCCTGTCCGCGGATCTGAGCCGGTCGTAGACCTCGGCCAGTTCGTCTCGATCCTCTACCTGAATGCCGAGATGCTCGACGCCCTTGTGCGCATTGCTCGCGGAGATTGCAAAGTTGACGCGCGGATCATCGAGCATCCACTTGGCGTAGTCGCTCTTGGCGACGGTCGGTTCCGCGCCGAACAAGGTGGAGTAAAAGCCGATCGACCGGTCGAGGTCGGCAACGCCGACATGGACATGCAAACGTTTCATGCGGATTTTCCTTCCGGTTGCGCTGTTGGGATTTCGTTGGCCTCGGGAGCGGCGCAATTCCCGCCACCGCAGCAGTTTTCCATCAGGAACCCGACGAGCGCGTTCATCGCGCCATAATCGGCAGTGTAGATGAGCGAGCGACCGTCCCGCCGCTGCTGGAGCAGTCCAGCCCGCGTGAGATGCGCCAGGTGGAACGACAGAGAAGAGTTCGGGATGTCCAGCGCGCTGGCGATGGCGCCCGCCGGCATGCCTTCTTCCCCGGCCTGAACGAGCAAGCGAAACACCGCCAGGCGATGTTCCTGCGCAAGCGCCCCGAGGGCCTCGACTGCTGCGGGAGACTTCATTTCCATAGGATTCGAAATATAGCCCGTCGCCGTGCGGGTCAAGTTTATTTCGAGGATTGTGGAAATAAGGCGAGGCGGAGCGTAAAGGTAGGCGGCGAATCCGGCGAGGAAGCCCGGCGAGTGGCGGCATTGGTCGCGGCGAAGTCGGTGACGATCCCATCGACACGACGGGCAGCAAGACCCGCTTGGCGGGCGCAGCCTCCGGCGCGGTTCCGCACAGTGTGCCCACAGATGAACGGGGGATGGTGCACCCGACAGGATTCGAACCTGTGACCTTCGCCTTCGGAGGGCGACACTCTATCCAGCTGAGCTACGGGTGCTTCGGCTCGACGCCTAGCCGCTGTTGAGACCATCGGTCAACGGGTTCCGAAAAGCGGCTGGAGAACGACGGCCCCGCATTAGCGATTTGGCAAGTTCGCCCGGCTAGTCGTGGAAGCCTTATGAACGCGCTCCGCCATGAATTCGATCTCGCCGAAGCCACCATGCTGCCGCCGCTCGGTCAAGAGCCGACCCGCGCGCCCGGGCCGCTTGTCGAGGATCTCGGGGCGCGTTGGGAAGCCTTGCACGATGCCGCCGAAGCGGTGGCGCAGCTCGCGCAGCTCGGGCACGAGGCCGCCGGCGGCGCGATCGCCTCGCTTCCCGAGCGCGCGGCGCACGCGGAGAGCTGGCGCTGCGAGGCGGTCGTCAACGGGATCGACGATCTCGCGCTGGTGATGCAGACGGGCTTGCGCGCGCTGATCGCCGCCGCCGACCAGGGCCGCGACACCACCGCCGCGGCGCTGACCCTGTGGCGCGAATTCCACGTCGCGCGCCAGGCGATCTGCGCCTTCGTGGAGCCGGAACTGCACACCGCCTGAGCTTCGCTCTGCGCAGGCCGGACATCCCGCGGCCTTGACGAAGTTTCCTTTTTGTTCCAGCGCTGCGGCATGGCCGACTCGCTTGCATCCACCCTCGCACTCGCTCCCGATGGCGAAGTCGCGACCGCCCGAGCCGTGTGCCGCGGGATCGCACGGCTGTTCGCGCGCAACGACATCTGGTGTCTGCCCGAAATGCCGCTGCGCAACGGGCGCCGCGCCGATCTGATGGGGGTCGACCCCAAGGGGCGGGTGATCATCGTCGAGATCAAGGTCCAGCGCGGCGATCTGCTGGGCGATGGCAAATGGCCCGATTATCTCGATCATTGCGACCGCTTCTTCTGGGGCGTCCCGCCCGGGCTCGATCGCGGACCGCTGGAGAGCGAGGAATACCGCCCCGATTGCTGCGGGATCATCGTCGCCGATGGCTACGATGCCGAGATCCTGCGCCCCGCCCCGCTCCACCCGCTCGCCGCGGCGCGGCGCAAGGTCGAGGTCGAACGGCTGGCGCGCGCCGCGCTGCGGCGGCTGACCGTGGCGGGCGATCCCGACTGCGCACCCTGGGGCCAAAGCGAGTAGGCAGCGACTGGGCGGGCGACCAGCACCCGCCGAGCGCGCACTAACTTCTGTCCCGGCTGCGCGGATTGCGGCATAGGCGGGGCCGCCATGCTCGCCGCCATCCTTCTCTCCACGCTCGCGATGACTCTGATCGTCGCGCTGCGCTATCTCGCGACCAGCGGGTTCTTCGCCTGGCTGACGACGCGGCGGAGGCCCGAGTATCATGCCAGGCTGGGCCCGCAGATGCGCCGCGAGATCGCCTGGTCGCTGGCCTCGGCGGCGATCTACGGCATTCCCGCCGGGATCGTCGGCTGGGGCTGGCAGGAGCGCGGCTGGACGCGGATCTATATGGGCTGGCAGGATTTCCCGCTGTGGTATCTGCCGCTTTCGGTGCTGCTCTATCTGTTTGCGCACGACACCTGGTTCTACTGGTCGCACCGCTGGATGCACCGCCCGAAACTGTTCCGCTCGATGCACGCGGTCCATCATGCCAGCCGCCCGCCGACCGCCTGGGCGGCGATGAGCTTCCACCCCTACGAGGCGCTGACCGGGGCCTTCGTGATCCCGC
>JAHJPT010000003.1 GCA_018819685.1 Alphaproteobacteria bacterium | reverse complement strand
GCTCGACCAGTCGATGCTGGCCACCAGGGTCGGTGGCCATGTCGCGCTCCTGGGTGTGCTCGCAGGGGTCGCAGGCCCGGTCCAGACCGCACTGCTGTTCTCCAAGAACCTCAAGGTCCAGGGACTGACCGTAGGCAGCCGGGCCATGCAGCTCGACCTGATCGCTGCGATCGAGGCCAATGGCATCCGCCCGGTGATCAGCGACACCTTCGCCCTGCCCAACCTCGCCGACGCCTTCCGCCACCAGATCGCCAACCGGCATTTCGGCAAGATTGCGGTGGAAATCGGATAGCCGCATCGCTCTAAGCCGGATTTAACGATCCTGCGCTACCACGGGCGCGATGTTCGAGCGCCCGCCCCTGTCCCCGCCACACCCGATCGCCGGCGCAGCGGTCGGCGCAGGCCGTTTCGCCACGATCGATGCGCTGCGCGGGGTGGCGGCGATCGCGGTGATGCTGTTCCATCTCGATACCGATGCGCCGCTGGCGATGCCCGGCGGCTATCTCGCGGTGGATCTGTTCTTTGCGCTGAGCGGTTTCGTCATCGCGCATTCCTATGCCGGACGCATGGACGCCGGGATGGGTTTCGGAACCTTCATGCGGCTGCGGATCGCGCGGCTGTGGCCGATGCTGGCGCTGGGAGCCGCGCTGGGGATCGTGCTGCACGGCGGCCATGCGGGAATGCTGTTCCTGCTACCCAATCCACTGTCTCCGGCCATGCTCTATCCCGCCAACCCGCCCTATTGGTCGCTGCTGCTCGAACTCGCCGCCTATGCGGGTTTCGCGCTGGCATGGGGACAAATGGGCGCCCGCGGGCTGGCTGGCGTGATCATCGCCAGCGCGGCCATACTGGCGTTCTACGCCTCGGGACCGAACAAATTGCTGAGCTTCGGCGCCGAATGGGGCGTGCTGCTCCCGGGCTTCGCGCGGCTGGGCTTCGCCTTCGGGATCGGCGTGGCGGTGTACCATTGGCGCAAGGCGAGCCCGCCGCGTCGAACGACCGCGCTCGCCTGGACTCTGCCGGTCATCTTCGCAGCGATCTGCGCGCTGGTCGGCCAGGCCAACTGGCCCGGGCTCCTGGCGATCCTGTTCGTGGTGCCCGCGCTCGCCTGGCTCGCGACCTGCTGGGAAGTGCCGCAGACCCGCGCCGCGGCCATCCTCGGCGATCTGTCCTACCCGCTCTATTGCATCCACCTGCCGCTGCTGGCCTGGGCGGCGGGGACGGGGTTCGCGGCCGCGATGCTGATTGTATTGCCCTTCGCCGCGCTGTGGCTCGACCGCCGGGTCGACGGTCCGGCCCGGCGCGCGCTCAAACGCCTGTTGCTGCGCGAAACGGGGGCGCCGCCCGCCGGACAACCGGTCTAGCCGGTCGTCACACCCGCATCGGCATCAGCACGTAGAGCGCGGGCGCGTCCTCGCTCTTGCGGATCAGCGTCGGCGCGCCGGCATCGGCGAGGTGGAGTTCGACCGTGTCGCTGTCGATCTGGCTGAGGATGTCTTTCAGATAGCCGGCGTTGAAGCCGATCTCGAAGGGCTCGGAGGAATATTCCGCCGACAGCTCCTCGGCCGCGGTGCCGTTGTCGGGGCTGGTGACGGTGAGCGTCACCTTGTCCTTCTCGAGCCCCATCTTGACCGCGCGGGTCTTCTCGGTGGCGATGGTCGCGACCCGGTCGACGCCCTGGAAGAAGCTGCGTGGATCGACCCGGAGCAGCTTGTCGTTGCCGGTCGGGATCACCCGGCTGTAATCGGGGAAGGTGCCGTCGATGAGCTTGCTGGTCAGCACCACCCCGCCGGTGCCGCCGAAGGTGAAGCGGATCTTGCTGGCGGAGAGATCGATCTGGACATCGCTGTCCATCGTTTCCTCGAGCAGCTTGCGCAGCTCGGCGACCGCTTTGCGCGGCACGATGACATCGGGCATGCCCTCGGCGCCATCGGGCCGCGGCAGGGTGAAGCGCGCGAGCCGGTGACCGTCGGTGGCGGCGGCTTTCAGCACCGGCTGGTCCTCGTCCGAGACGTGGAGGAAGATGCCGTTGAGATAGTAGCGCGTTTCCTCGGTGGAGATCGCGAAACGGGTGCGGTCGATCAGCTCGGCCAGCGTCTTGGCGGGAAGCGCGAAGCGGGTCGGCAGATCGCCCTCGACGATCATTGGGAAATCGTCGCGCGGCAGCGTCGGCAGCTTGAAGCGGCTGCGCCCGGCCTTGACGCCCATGCGGTTTTCCGCGGTTTCCAGGCTGACCTGGCTGCCCTCGGGGAGCTTGCGCGCGATATCGAACAGCAGATGCGCCGAGACGGTGATCGCGCCGGGCTCGTCGACGCTGGCGGCGACCATGTGCTCGACCACCTGGAGGTCGAGAT
>JAHJPT010000300.1 GCA_018819685.1 Alphaproteobacteria bacterium | reverse complement strand
CTATGCCATGTTGCGCAAGGGGGATTCGCTCGGCGTGTTCCAGGTCGAGAGCCGGGCACAGATGAACATGCTCCCCCGCCTGCGACCACGCGAGTTCTACGATCTCGTGATCCAGGTGGCGATCGTACGCCCCGGGCCGATCCAGGGCGATATGGTCCACCCCTATCTCAAGCGCCGCCGCGGCGCCGAGCAGGTGGTGATCCCCGCGCCGTCGCCCGAGCACGGCCCGCCCGACGAGCTGTCGAGCATTCTCGCGCGAACGCTGGGGGTGCCGATCTTTCAGGAGCAGGCGATGAAGATCGCGCTCGATGCGGCGCGCTTCTCTAGCAAGGAAGCCAACCGCTTGCGCAAGGCGATGGCGACCTTCCGCAGCCGCGGCATGGTCGACGAATTGCAGGACATGATGGTCGAGCGGATGGTGGCGCGCGGCTACGATCGCGACTTCGCGCAGCGCTGCTTCAACCAGATCCGCGGCTTCGGCGAATACGGGTTCCCTGAAAGCCACGCCGCCAGTTTCGCGCATCTGGTCTATGTCTCGAGCTGGCTCAAATGCCACTTCCCCGCCGCCTTTGCCTGCGCGCTGCTCAATTCGCAGCCGATGGGGTTCTATGCCCCGGCGCAGATCGTCCGCGATGCGCGCGAGCACGGGATCGAGGTGCTGCCGGTGGATGTGAACTTCTCGCAGTGGGATTGTACGCTGGAGGAGAAGGGGGCGGACGCCCACCCCTCTGCGACTAGCACCCGCGTTGCGGGCGCAAGTCTCTTTGCCTCTCCCGCATGCGGGAGGGGAGCGAAGCTTGGCGAGCCGAAGACGAACCAAGCCGCAGCGGGGTGGTCAGGGGACCAGACCGAACCGGACCGCTCGCTCGCTCTCCGACTCGGCCTGCGCCAGGTCGATGGCCTGCCCGAGGCCGTGGCGGCAAAGCTGATTGCCGAGCGCGAAGAGAACGGCCCCTATCCCGACGTCCGCGCGCTGCGCGATCGGGCGCGGCTTTCGCCCGCCCATATCGAGCGGCTTGCCAGCGCCGACTGTTTCGGCTCGATGGCGCTCTCGCGGCGGCAGGCGCTGTGGGATGCGCGCAGCCTGGTCGGGGGCGAGGAACTGCCGCTGTTCGCGGCCGCGGCGGCGCGCGACGAGGGCGCCGAACGCGCCGCCACGCAGCTGCCGCGCATGCCGCTTTCCGAAGAGGTGGTCGCCGACTACCAAACCACCCGGTTGAGCCTCAAGGCGCACCCGCTGGCCTTTCTGCGCGCTTCTCTGGGCGAACGCGGGTTCGTCCGCGCCTGCGATCTGCGCGCTCGCAAATTCCGCTCGATGGTTCAGGTCGCCGGCGTAGTGCTGATCCGCCAGCGACCGGGATCGGCCAAGGGGGTCTGCTTCATCACGCTCGAGGACGAGACCGGGGTTATCAATCTCGTGGTCTGGCCCGATCTCAAGGAAAAGCAGCGCCGGGTGGTGATGGGCGCGCGGTTGATGGAGGTGCGCGGGCGGGTGGAATATGACGACGAAGTGATCCATGTCATCGCGCAGCACATGACCGATGCCAGCCACGAGCTCTACCGCCTGTCGGACGATCTGCTCGATTCGCCCGTCGCGCGCGCGGATCATGTGAGTTCGCCCCTGCCGGGCAGGCCGATTGCGCCCGGTGCCGACGAAGGCTCGGGGCAGGGCCGCAAAGCCGCGCAGAAACCCTACGCTCCGGTCGAACCCTGGCAGGAGCCCCCGCCGGGCAATCGCGAATGCGGTTGGCACGATCCGCAATCGCCCGGCCATCCGCGTGATGTCAGGATCATTCCCAAATCCCGCGACTTTCATTGAGCATGGACGACAGCCCGTTTCGCATTTCCCGGCGCGTGGGCCGGCTCGCGGGCGATCGGCGGGTTGTGGGCCTGTTGCTTCTCGGGGCGCTATTCGTCGGCGGCCGCGGCTGGCTCGCCGAAAACCCGCAACACAACCCTTGGGCGCCACTCGACCTCGACGATCCGCCCGGGTTTGCGACCGAGACCAAGCTTGCCGCCTTACGCGACGATGTCGCCGAATGCCGCGCGGTGCTCGAACGCTCAGACATCGCGCACAACGTCCTCGATCCGCGGGGGGAGGGCGCTTGCGAACGCCCCGACCGCACGCAGCTCGCCACCTACCCGCTGACACCCGCTCCGCCGCCGACGACATGCGGAGTGGCGATCGCGCTCGAATTGTGGCGCCGCAATTCCATCCAACCGTTCGCCGAGGAGATCCTCGGCAGCGAAGTGGAGCAAATCGAGCATCTTGGAGCCTATTCCTGTCGTCGTCTCTACGGGCGCGATAACGGCGCCTGGAGCGAACACGCGACCGGCAATGCGATCGATATCGCTGGCTTCGTTCTGACCGACGGGACGCGGATCAGCGTGCTGGACGATTGGGGCGACGAAGCCGAGCAGGAGAGAGAAGACGGGAACGAAAAGGCCGCCTTCCTGCGCCAGGTCCGCGACGGCGCCTGCGACAGCTTCGCCACAGTCCTCTCGCCGGACTACAATGCGGCGCACGCGGACCATCTCCACCTCGACATGTCGCCGAGATGGGGCGGTGTCTGCCGCTAACCTCGAGTCGAGATCAGACCGCCTCGAAGGCGTAGCCGGCCGAACGCACGGTGCGCACGGGATCCTTGGCATTCCTCACTTCGAGCGCCTTGCGCAGACGGCGGATATGCACGTCGACGGTCCGCAACTCGATATCGCTGCCGGTGCCCCAGACCCCGTCGAGCAGTTGACTGCGGCTGAACACGCGGCCGGGGCTTTCCATGAAGAATTTGAGCAATCGGTATTCGGTGGGCCCGAGCTGCAGCGTCTGGCCGCGGCGCGACACCTTGTGCGCCACCGGGTCGAGCGTGATGTCTCCGACTTCGATCGTCTCGCCCGCGAGCGCGGGACGGATGCGGCGCATCACAGCCGCGACCCGGGCGAGCAGTTCGCGCGGGCTGAACGGCTTCGTGATGTAGTCGTCGGCGCCGGTGTCGAGCCCGCGGATACGGTCGTCCTCGGCCTCGCGCGCGGTCAGCATGATGATCGGGACATGCGCGGTCGCCTTGTCGCGGCGCAGCCGCCGACACACTTCGATGCCGCTGGTTCCCTCGATCATCCAGTCGAGAATCACCAGATCGGGGGTTTCCTCCGAGGCCAGGATCAGCGCCTCGTCGCCATCGGCGGTGGTGCGCACCGCATAGCCTTCGTTGGTGAAACGATATTCGAGAAGTTCCAGCAGCGCCGGATCGTCTTCGACGAGGAGTAGACTTGCCGCGTTCACACCATGAGCCTGACGTCGATTGAGAGAAACTGATCGCGTGATATGACGCTCAAGCTACAATAATGTGTCAGCTGTCGATATCGGGTGCGTAAAAGCCGGTGGCGGCAAAATGCACCATTTCGGCCACATTGGTCGCGTGGTCCCCGATCCGTTCCAGATTGCGGGCGACGAACAGCAATTGCGCCGCGCTGCTGATCGAGGAGGGGTTTTCGACCATGTGGCTGACCAGATTGCGAAAAATCGAATTGTAGAAGGCATCGACCTTGTCATCGGCGGCGATCACTTCCTTGGCGAGTTCGGCATCGCGCGCGGCATAAGCGGTCAGCACGTCGTGGACCATTTCCGAAGTCAGCTCGGCCATGGCGGGGAGCAGGGTTAGCGGTTCGTATTTCTTCCGGTCGGGTCCGATCTCGCGGCTCGCTTTGGCGATGTTCTTGGAATAATCGCCGATCCGCTCGATCACGCCGGCGATCTTGAGCGCGGCGATCACTTCACGCAGATCGTCGGCCATCGGCGCACGCAGCGCGATGATCCGCACCGCGAGCTTGTCGACCTCGCTTTCGAGTTCGTCGATCTTGCGGTCGCCCTTGACCACGCGCTTGGCCAGTTCGTCGTCGCCCCGCACCAGCGCTTCGATGGCGTCCTGGGTGGCGACTTCCGCAAGTCCGCCCATCTCCGCGATCAGACCGCGCAGTCGGGTGATGTCCTCGTCGAAGGCCTTGACGGTGTGTTGCATATTCGATCGTGATCCTAGCCGTAGCGTCCGGTGATGTAGTCCTTGGTGCGCTCTTCAAGGGGATTGGTAAAGATGTCGGATGTCCGGCCATATTCCACCACCTTGCCGAGATGGAAGAACGCCGTGCGCTGCGACACCCGCGCCGCCTGCTGCATCGAGTGCGTGACGATGACGATAGCATAACGACCCGCGAGGTCGTCGATCAGTTCCTCGATCTTTGCGGTCGCGATCGGATCGAGCGCGGAACATGGCTCGTCCATGAGGATCACCTCGGGATCTACCGCGATCGCGCGGGCGATGCACAGCCGCTGCTGCTGGCCGCCCGATAGAGCCGTGCCGCTGTCGGTCAGCCGGTCCTTGACCTCGTTCCACAGGCCCGCGCGGACCAGCGAACGCTCGACGATGGCATCGAGATCGGCCTTGTCCTCGGCGAAACCGTGGATCTTGGGGCCATAGGCGATGTTGTCGTAGATCGACTTGGGAAAGGGATTGGGCTTCTGGAACACCATTCCCACGCGGGCGCGCAATTGCACCACATCCATACCCGACTTGTAGATATCCTCGCCATCGAGCTCGATGGTGCCTTCGACCCGCGCCGAGGCGATCGTGTCGTTCATCCGGTTGAGCGAACGCAGGAACGTCGATTTGCCGCAGCCCGAGGGCCCGATGAAGGCGGTGACGTATTTCTGCGGAATGTCGATCGACACCGAATCGATCGCGAGCTTGTCGCCATAATAGACGCTGACGTCGCGCGCGGCCATCTTGGCCTCGGTGGGCTCGAGGTTGTCGTGGATTACAGTCACCAGCTCTTCTCGAATTTGTTGCGCAGGTAGATGGCAAGGCCGTTCATAAGCAGCAGGAACAGCAATAGCACGATAATCGCCGCGCTCGTGCGTTCGACGAAGCCGCGGTTGATTTCGTCGGACCACAGGAAGATCTGAACCGGCAGCACGGTGGCGGGCGATGTAAAGCCGTCGGGCGGGGTAGCGATGAAAGCGCGCATCCCGATCATCAGCAGCGGCGCGGTCTCGCCCAATGCGCGCGCCATCCCGATAATCGTCCCCGTGAGGATGCCAGGCAGCGCCAGCGGCAGGACATGGTGGAACACCACCTGGACCGGTGAAGCGCCGATCGCCAGCGCGCCGTCGCGGATGCTGGGCGGCACCGCCTTGATCGCGTTGCGCCCGGCAATGACGATTACCGGCATCGTCATCAGCGCCAGCGTCATGCCACCGATCAACGGCGCCGAACGCAGATTGGGAAATATCCACAGGAACACCGCCAAACCGAGCAGACCGAAGATGATCGAAGGCACTGCCGCCAGATTGTTGATCGAAACCTCGATCACGTCGGTCCAGCGATTGCGCGGCGCGTATTCCTCCAGATAGAGCGCAGCGAGGACGCCGATCGGAAACGCCAGCGCGAGCGTTACCAGCATCGTCAGGATCGAGCCCTTAAGCGCCCCCCAGATACCGACCTGCTGCGGATTGGTGGCATCTGCTCGCAGCAGAAAGCCGGGATCGAAGTTCTTGGCGAGCACTCCGCTTTCGGTGAGCTGTGCCGCCAACTGGCGCATCTCGGGCGAGCCTTCGCCGGCATAGCCCGCGGCGAGATCGGAGCTGGCGGGCAGCTCGAAGGTCGCGGTACCGCGGAGGATGCCAGGTTCGGCGACGATCGCCTGGGCGACTTCGCGCCAGGCATTGGGATCGAGTTGCGCTGCGGCCTCTTCCCCCAGCGCTTCCTCGGCGGAGAATTCCACCACCGCCTGCAATCCCTGTGCACCCAGGTTCTGGATCGCGGCGCCTTCGTCCGTCTGGGCGGGATCGCCCGAGATGCCCATCTGTGTGAAATCGATCGGCACCTCGAGTTCGGCGCGCTGGAAGCCGCCGATGCCGTTGAAGGTCATGTTGGCGAGCAGGAAGAGCAGCACCAGCACCGAGAACACGATGGCGCCAAGACCCAGCGCCTTGAAGCGTCGCTCCGACGCGTAGCGCTGCTTCAGCCGTTTCTCGAAGGCGGGGGTGCGGGTGGGGGCGGTGCGATCAGTCATACGCTTCGCGGAACCTCTTGACCACGCGCAAGGCGATGAAGTTGAGCGCCAGCGTCACCAGGAACAGCACGAAGCCGAGCGCGAAGGCGCTGAGCGTCGCGGGATGGTCGAAACTGCCCTCGCCGGTCAGCATGGCGACGATCTGCACCGTCACCGTCGTCATCGCCTCGAGCGGATTGGCGGACAGGTTGGCGGCGGTCGAGGCGGCCATCACGACGATCATGGTCTCGCCGATGGCCCGGCTCACCGCCAGCATCACCCCCGCCACGATCCCCGGCAGGGCGGCGGGGACCAGCACCTTGCGGATCGTTTCCGATTTGGTCGCGCCCATGGCCAGGCTGCCGTCTCGCATGGCGCTGGGCACCGCGGCGATGCTGTCGTCGGCCATCGAGCTGACGAAGGGAATGATCATCACGCCCATGACCAGCCCGGCGGCCAGCGCGCTTTCGCTCGATGGGTTGGAGGCACCGAAGAACAGCGCAATGTCGCGGATCGAGGGCGCGATGGTGAGCGCGGCGAAATAGCCATAGACCACCGTCGGGACGCCGGCGAGAATCTCCAGCGCCGGCTTGACCCAGCGACGCATCGAGGGCGCGGCGTATTGGGTAAGATAGATCGCGCTCATCAGACCGAGCGGAATGGCCACGATCATCGCGATGATCGCCCCGATGAAGATCGTGCCCCAGAACAGCGGCACCGCGCCATAGCGCGAAGGATCGGGACTGTCGGGACTGCTCATCGGGTCTGGCCCCCAGTGCAGTCCGAACAGAAAATCGAGCGGGTTGACCATGCCGAAGAAGCGAATGGTCTCGAACACCAGGCTGACCACGATGCCGATCGTGGTGAGGATCGCCACCAGAGATGCAAGCAGCAGGATCGTCATCACGATCCGTTCGACTCTGGTGCGCGCACGGAAGTCGGGCTTCAGCTTGAGGAAGGACCATGCCCCTCCGAGAAAGGCGAGTACCAGGCTGACCGCGATACCGATCCAGGCGTAGCGGGCCATCGCCTCGCGGTAGGGTTCGACCAGCGCCTGCGCTTGTGGGTTGAAGACCGCCGCAGAAGCGCCGCTCGCCACGTTGCGCGCTTCGGCCAACAGGGTGTCGCGCTGAAAACCGAAGGCCGGCAGATCCGCAGCCACCGGGCTGGCGAGCACCGCCTGATCCACCAGGTTCGGCGCCAGGATCGTCCAGACTACTCCGAACAGCAGCATCGGCAGCGCTATCCACAGCGCGACATACCAGGCGTGATAGGTCGGTCGCGCGGCCATACGCACACCGGGATCGGCGCGCCGAAAGCTCCACGCTCGGGCCCGCGCCGCCAGCCAGCCTGCCAGCGCGAGCCCGAGCGCAAGAAGAAAGATAATGGCGGGCGACATGCGCTAGGTCGGACCTATTCGAGCTCGGAGCCGTCGAGAGTGACGTATTCGGTCGCCACGCGCTGGCTCTGCGCTCTCACGTCCTCGGGCGAAGGCACCAGACCGATGCGCGAGAGCGGACCATCCTTGTCCCAGCTCCGTGTCCACTCGAGCAGATACTCTTTGAGCCCGGGAATAGCATCGAGATGCGCTTTCTTGACATAGATGAACATCGGGCGCGCGCCAGGGTAGGCGAAGCTGGTAATGTTCTCGTAGGTCGGGGCAACCCCGTTAATGGGGAGACCTTGCACCTTATTGGCATTTTCCTCGAGATAGGAATACCCGAAGATGCCGATGGCGCGCGGATTGTTCTCGATCTTCTGAACGATAAGATTGTCCTGCTCGCCCTGATCGACATAGGCGCCGTCGGACCGCACTTCGGTGCAGATGCGGGAGTAGGCCTCCTCGTCGCTCTCCTCGAGCGCTTCCATCGCCGGACCGGTCTTGCAGCCGACTTCGAGGATCAATTCCTTGAGCGCATCGCGCGTCCCCGAGGTGGAGGGCGGTCCATAGACCAGGATCGGAACATTCGGGAGCGAAGGGTCGATGTCGGACCAGGTCTCGTTGGTCTGCTCGTTCCCATAGGGGTTCGCGGCGATAGCCTCGTAGACGATCTCGGGGGTCAGATCCATCATGATGCCGCCCTGGGCCGAACCGAAGGCGATGCCGTCGAGCCCGACCTGCATTTCCATGATCTCGGTCACGCCATTGCTCTGACAGCCGGCGAATTCCTGCGGCTTCATCCGACGCGAAGCATTGGCGATGTCGGGCGTGTCGGGACCGATGCCCTGACAGAACAGCTGGATCCCGCCGCCGGTGCCGGTCGATTCGACGATCGGCGATTTGATCCCCGGATTCGAGCGCGACAGCGATTCGGCCACGGTCTTGGCGAAGGGGAAAACGGTGGAGGATCCCACGGCGCGCACCCAGTCGCGCGAACCGCCGCCTCCAGCGTCTCCGCAGGCGGTCAGCGCCATGGCAAAAATGGTCGCGGCTAAGGCTGCTTTGGTCTTACGCATCCCGGATATTCCTTCAAATGTAGCTATGCCCGCGCGAAAGCGAGGAATTGTTACATGTTCGCGACAAAAGCATGACTTGTCATTTTTGCAATCTGTCGCCAGGCGAATCTGACTGGCGCTCTAACGCCATGCGGCTGGCAAGGCGAGGTGCGCACTCCGGTTCAACTTTCGCTGTGCTCGGATCGCTCGGATCGCTCGATCGGAAAGCGGACGGTGACGGTGGTGCCCACGCCCATTTCGCTCACGATATCGAGCTTGGCCCTATGGCGTTCGACGATGTGCTTGACGATGGCGAGGCCGAGGCCGGTCCCGCCAGATGCACGGCTGCGACCCGGATCGGTGCGATAGAACCTGCGCGTAAGATGGGGGATGTGCTCGGCGGCGATGCCGTCGCCGCGGTCGCGGACCACCAGCCGGACCCGGCGCTTGCCGGAAGGGTGCACCCGAACAGTCGCCATCTGTGCCGGATCGCCGTATTTGAGCGCGTTGTCGACCAGATTGCGGACCAATTGTTCGAGCTGCTGAACATCGCCCATGATGTGGAACTCGCCCTCGATCGCGAGATCGAGTCGATCGGTCCGGTCCGGTCCGGCGCCCTCCGCAGCAGCGCGCGCAACCAGCGGTCCCAGATCGACGATCTCGCTCGGCCGGTCGTGCTTCTCGGCCTCGATTCGTGACAGCGACATCAGATCGCTGACCAGATGCTGGAGCCGCTGCGCCTCGCGGCTGATCGTCTCGAGGAACTTGCGCGAGGTCTCGTGGTCGAGCGCGGTCACATCCTCCTGCAAGGTCTCCACATAGCCGATGATCGAGGCCAGCGGTGTGCGCAGCTCATGGCTCGCATTGGCGACGAAATCGGTGTGCGCGCGGCTGATGTCAGCTTCGGCTGTCTTGTTGATGAACTCGTAAACGCCCATTCCGCCATCGAGCTGCTTGGTGTTGATCCGCCAGATGTCGCGCACGCTCGTGAGTCCGCGCACCGTTACCGAGCCGCTCTCGTCCGAATCGATGAGCTGAATGGCATCGGGATTGCGCAGCGAAATGCGGATATCCTGTTCGAGGATATGAACGCCGAACAGTTCGCGCGCTGCGCGGTTGGCGATGATCACGCGGTTGCGGCGCGTTACCAGGAGCGGGGTGTCGGCGCTCTCGAACAGTTCGCCCATGCGGTCGGTGGTCAGCGCGGAAGGCTCGATCTTTTCGCTCGGCGGCGGCGGCGAACCGACCCGCAGCCACAGCGTTCCGGCCCAGATCAGCAGCACCGACAACGCCACTACAGGCGCGACACCGATCGCGATCATGACCACGCAGCACACGAAAGCCAGGATCAGACCAGGAAGGGGGAGGGGACGAGCGCTCATCTGGTCCGCGCCTTAGCTCCGGCGCTACCGAATTGCCAAGCCGGGTTCGGCTTTGTTCCCGCTTGCGCTGGTAGTGGTTGGTGACCCCTACGGGAATCGAACCCGTGTTTCAGCCGTGAGAGGGCCGCGTCCTAACCGCTAGACGAAGGGGCCCGTCGATCCGACACTCACCAAGGGGCGCCGGTACCCAACGAGAAACGCCACCGTGGTGACCCCTACGGGAATCGAACCCGTGTTTCAGCCGTGAAAGGGCCGCGTCCTAACCGCTAGACGAAGGGGCCACATCGGTGGCGTGG
>JAHJPT010000299.1 GCA_018819685.1 Alphaproteobacteria bacterium | reverse complement strand
GGCGATGCGCCCGCAGAACGGCGCGCCGGGCGTGGTCGACGGCAAGGAAGCCGCCGCCAGCCTGGAAGACCTGGGCTGGAACGACATGGGCGAAGAACCGATCGTCAAGCCGTCCGAATCGCGCGGCGAGGTGGTTTCGCTGTCCCCCGCCACCGGCGACGATTCGCGCTATCGCCAGACCGGATCCGAACCGCTGTTGCAGCGCAAGGCGCACAGCCCGGTGCGCGACACGATCGAACGAATCGCGCAGAAGCTGGAAACGCCGATGGCGCGCACCGCTCCGGAGCCGCGCCCCCGGACGCCCGCCAACACCGCTTCCTCCACTGGCGGCGGCAAGCGTGCGGCCTTCACTCTGCGGCTCGATCAGGACCGCCACCTCAAGCTGCGCCTCGCCTGCACGGTGAGAGGCCGCAGCGCCCAGCAACTCGTGACCGAGGCGCTCGACGCGCTGCTCTCCGACATGCCCGACATCGACCATCTCGCCGCGCAGGTGAAACGCGACTGACACGCGCCGCATATCCGAACCCTCAGGAGGGGTAGAATGAGCAAGACGATGACCGCGAAAAGCAACCGGATGCTGGGCCTGACCCTGACCACGGCGCTTGCCACTCTGGCGCTGACGGGGTGCACCACCAATGTCGCACCGCCGGCCCAGGTTTCCGCCGCCAAGGCGCAGGAAGCGCTCGCCAAGGGTAAGGGCGACCGCGCCGTCACCCATGCCGAAGCCGCCGTACTGGCGACGCCGCGCGACCCCGCCGCGCGCGCTCTGCTCGGCATCGCCTATATCGAAGCGGGCCGGTTCCAGTCCGCTGCCACTACGCTGACCGAGGCGGTCGCGCTGGGCGACAGTTCCTCGCGCACGCTCACGCGGCTTGCGCTGGCGCAGATCGCCGCAGGTCAGCAGGCCGCCGCGCTCGCCACGCTCGGCCGCCACAAGGATGCGCTCGATCCCGCCGATTACGGTCTGGCGATCGCGCTGGCCGGTCGCCCGCAGGAAGCCGTGCATGTGCTCGGCAATCTGCTGCGCAGCGGCACCAATACCATGAAGGTGCGCCAGAACCTGGCCTACAGTCTCGCGCTGCAGGGCGACTGGCGCAACGCGCGTATCATGGCCGCCGAGGATGTCCCGGCCGACAAGCTTGGCGATACGATGAGCAAATGGGCGGTGCTTTCGACGCCGGAGATGTATCATCGCCGGATCGCCGATCTGCTCAGCGTGAAGATGGTGCAGGATCCCGGCCAGCCAGCCATGCTCGCGCTGCGCAATTTCGACAGCGTCGATCAACTCGCGGCCGAAACGCTTGTGCAGGAGCAACCGATCGAAACCGCGCCGAAAGGCGATTTCGCCAGCCGCTTCGGCACTGGCGAGCTACCGCCGGTTTCGCAGTCGGATCGCCCGGCGGAGCGTCAGGCCCCGGCACTTGCCGTGGCGCCCTCCGCGCAGCGCGCCATGCTCGGTCGCACTTCGGTCGCGCCGCCTGAAACCGCGACCCCCAGCGGGCGCTTCGTGAGCCGCGAAGTGGTCCAGAACATTCCCGCCACTGCGCGTTCGGTGCCAGCAGCGGCGCGCCCGACCGCACAAGCTCGCACCCCGGCTCCTGCGGCCCAGCCCGCTCTCGCGATGGCTTCGGGCGACTACCGGGTGCAGCTCGGCTCCTATTTTTCGATGTCCGACGCCCAAACCGCCTGGAAGGTCTTCCTCAAGCGCCACCCCGAACTCGATGGTGCCGAGAAGGTGATCACCAAGGCCAAGGTCAAGGGCAAGATCTACTACCGCGTCGCGGCCGGCGGCTTCGCCAGAAGTTCGGCGCAAGGTCTGTGCCAGTCGGTCAAGCGCGGCGGGGCAGGCTGCATCGCCTATGCCGCGAGCAGGACGCTGCCGGGGACGATCGAAAACAACGTCCGCGTCGCCTCGCGCTGAATTTCAGTTTTAGAACAGACCCTGAGCCCCTCTCGTCGCCGGGAGGGGCTTTCGGTTTCGGCTAGCCGCCGATCCGCATCCCGCCTTTGAACAGAGCGGTGACCCGGCCTTGCGTCGGCTGGCCATCGAACGGCGTGTTGCCCGCGGTCGCTTTCATCTTGCCGCTGTCGACCACCCAGGGCTTATCGGGATCGATCAGCGCGATATCGGCGTCATAGCCCTCGACCAACGCTCCTGCCTCGACGCCCAGCAAGCGCGCGGGCGCCGCCGCGACCAGATCGAAAGCGCGCGCCGTGTCGATGACGCCGTCGCGCACCAGCGTCAGCACCATCGCAAGCAGCGTCTCGGCCCCCGCCATCCCCGGTGCGGCATCGGCGAAGGGCAGGCGTTTCTGCTCGGGCCCGCGCGGATCGTGGCCGCTGGCGATCACGTCGATGGTGCCGTCGGCGATCGCCTCGATCACCGCCCGGCGGTCGTCCTCGACTCTTAGCGGGGGCGACAGCCGCATGAAGCTGCGGAACTCGGCGGTAGCCAGATCGGACAGCATGAAATGCGCCGGTGTAACCCCGGCGGTGATGGCCAGCCCCCGTGCCTTCGCCGCGCGCACCAGCGCCAGCCCGGCGCGCGTCGTCACCTGGCGAAAATGCACTCTCGCTCCGGCCATCTCGGCAAGCGCGATGTCGCGTGTCAGCGCCAGCGCTTCGGCTTCGGCGGGCGCGCTCCGCAGTCCGAACCGCGTCGCCATCTCGCCCGCAGTCGCCACTGCATCGCCCGTCAGCGCCCCATCCTCGGCATGGGTCACCACCGTCAGATCGAGCATGGCGGCATAGTGCAGCAGCCGGAGCATCACCCCGGTGTCGGCGATCCAGCGCCGCCCGGTGGATATCCCCCGCGCGCCCGCCTCGCACATCAGCGCGATCTCGGCGAGCTGTGTGCCCTCGAGCCCGCGGGTCGCGGCGGCCAAAGGATGCACCCAGAAACCCGGTTTGCCGCTCTTGGCGATATAGGCGACCCGGCTGGGCAGATCGAGCGGCGGCGACTGGTCGGGCATCAGCGCCGCGCGGGTGATTCCACCGAAATGAAACGCCGGCTTGTCCACCGCGAAGACGCCGTAATCGACCAGTCCGGGCGCCACCAGCTTCCCCGTGGTTTCGAGGACCTCGTCGCCATCGTGCGGCGCGATGTCGCCCAGGCTATCGATCCGGCCGTCGACGAGCCGGAGGGCTCCCTCGCGCACGCCATCGGGGAGCACGAGCCGCCCCCCCGCGATGGTCAGTGGTCTCGCCTGCTTCATACCGCCCAGCCTTCGACACCGCGCGCACTGCGGGTGAGAACGTCGAGACAGGTCATCCGAATCGCGACCCCCATCTCCACCTGGCGGGTGATGAGCGAGCGATCGCCCATATCCGCGACATCGCTGTCGATCTCGACCCCACGGTTCATCGGTCCGGGATGCATCACCAGCGCCTCGGGCGCGGCGGCATCCAGTCGCGCTCTGGTGAGGCCGTAGAGGTGGTGGAACTCGCGCTCGGAAGGAATGAACTGCCCGCTCATCCGCTCGCTCTGCAGGCGCAGCATCATCACCACATCCGCGCCTTGCAGAGCCGCGTCGAAATCGTGGAAGACCTCTGCGCCCATGGCTTCGACCCCCAGCGGCATCAGCGCGGGCGGCGCGCACAGCCGGACGCTGGCCCCCAGCGCCTGCAGGCACAGCAGGTTCGAGCGCGCGACCCTGCTGTGCATGATGTCGCCGCAGATCACGACCGTGAGCCCGGTGAAATCCTCGCTCGGC
>JAHJPT010000298.1 GCA_018819685.1 Alphaproteobacteria bacterium | reverse complement strand
GTCGTCAACGACACCGACGTCAACAATCGCGACCGCTATCTGGTGCGCGCGCAATTGCTGTTCGAACCGACCGAGGACATCAGCTTCCGGCTCGTCGGCGACTATTCCAAGAAGGACGAGGCCTGCTGCGCAGCGACCTTCGTCCAGACCGATTTCGCTCCGCTGGCACGGCTGAGCGACGACATCTCGCCGCTCTCGGCCGAAGCGAAGTTCGACTATCCCGGCTCCGCTACCCCGGCGCTGACCAGCACCGCCAACCCGATCATCCCGGTCCTGCTCGCGCTCGGACAGAACCCGATCGCGCTCAACGGCGGTACCTTCAACCGCGACATCTACGTCACCCCGGGCCGCACCTATCAGGGCGAGACCGAGGATTTCGGCGTCTCGGGCGAGCTGAACTGGAGCTTCGGCGACACCACGTTGACCTCGATCACCGGCTATCGCGAATATTCCAACTTCCAGGCCTCGGATACCGACTACACCCAAGTCGATATCCTCTACCGCGCCCCGACCGAGGATGCCGGTGCGCGCGAGTTCAAGACCTTCACCCAGGAACTGCGCCTCTCCGGTTCGGCCTTCGACGATCGCCTCGAGTGGCTGGTCGGCGGCTTCTACGCCAATGAGAAGCTGGAATCGCGCGACAATCTGCGCTTCGGCACGCAATACGGCACGTTCGCCAATTGCCGCCTCGCCAATGCGCTTCAGCCCACGCTGGGGGCGCTGATCGGGCAAACCGTCGCCGATCCTTCGCGCGCCAACTGCTTCAACCCGACTGCCTTCGGTGCGATCCAGAGCGGCGCTGTGTTCGGTGCGGCAACCCCGGCGATCGTCGCCGGGCTCACCAATCTGGCGACGCTCAACGATCGGGGCGGAACCGGCGATGTCTACAACCAGCAGAGCGAGAGCTTTGCGGTCTTCACGCACAACATCTTCCACATCACCGACAATCTCGATCTGACGCTGGGGCTTCGCTACACCAACGAGACCAAGGATTTCGACGCCACCTTCGGCAATGACAATACCGTCTGCCCGACCAACCGCGCGATTCTCGGTCCGCTGCTGGGCGTGCCATCGCTGGCGGCCTTCGCGGGCGGCATCCTCGGTCTGTCGTGCCAAGGCAATTCGACCGCAGAGCTCGATGGTGTCTCGCTGTCGGACAGCCGCGACGAGAACGAGTTCACCGGCACCGCGGTGCTCAGCTACAAGCCGACCGACGACCTGATGGTCTACGCCTCCTACTCGCGCGGCTACAAGGCGGGCGGCTTCAACCTCGACCGTTCGGCGCTGAAGTCGCCGATCCTGCCCTTCTCGGCCTCGGGCGGTGCGCAGGCACTGGTCGGCAACCTGCAGTTCGATCAGGAAATCGTCGATGCGTTCGAACTGGGGGCGAAATACTCGACCCGCGAATTCGGGCTGAGCGTCGCGGCCTTCCGCCAGGAGTTCACGAACTTCCAGTTAAACACCTTCAACGGGACGGTCTACTTGGTGCAAAACGTCAACGGCTGCAGCGATGATCTGGGCGGGGCCGACCGGGATGGCAGCGTCGCCACCGGTGCCTGCGCCGCGGACAATGTCATTCCCGGCGTGGTGGCGCAGGGGGTCGAGATCGAGGGCACGCTGAACCCCTCGCCCGATTTCAACGTCACCCTGGGGCTAACTTATGCCGACACCAGCTTCGAGAACGATCTGATCGGCAATGACAGCGGCGCACCGCTCGATCCTGCGCTGCGTCTGCTGCCGGGCGACAATATGTCGAACGCGCCGGAAATCACGGTGACCAGCTCGGTCTCTTGGACCCCGCCGATCGGCAACAGCGGGATGCGGGGGCTGGTGTTTTTCAACACCCGTCTGGTGAGCGACTACAACACCGGTTCGGATCTGCTGTACGGCAAGGAGCAGGACAGCTTCATGATCGCCAACGGTCGGATCGGCCTTACCAATATCGCCGGCCGCTTCGCGATCGAGGGCTGGGTCCAGAACATCTTCGACAAGGACTACACGCAGGTCGCGTTCAACACGCCCTTCGTCGCCGAGCAGCAGACCTATTCGGCTTTCCTCGCCGAACCGCGCACCTACGGGATCACGCTGCGCGGCGAGTTCTGACGCAGGGCCTCACAGGCACAACACGAAAGGGGGCGCTCTCGGGCGCCCCTTTTTGTTTGCGAGTTCTGCGTGTTGCGAAGCTCGCTCAGAGCCCGCGCGCGCCGAACAGCGCGCTGCCGACGCGGATATGCGTCGCGCCGAGCTGGATCGCGGTTTCGAAATCGCCGCTCATTCCCATGCTCAGGCCCATGCTGCGACCTGAAGACTGTTCCCCGGCCAGCCCGTGATCGCGCGCCAGCTTGTCGAGCAGCGCGAAGAACGGCGCGGGCTCGATATCCTGCGGCGGCAGGCACATCAGCCCGGCGAGCGGAATATCCGCAGCGCGCGCCTGCGCCAGAAAATCGGGCAGCTGGCCGATCGGGCAGCCGCCCTTCTGGTCTTCCTCGCCGACATCGACCTGGACGAAGCAGGGCACGCGGCGGCCGGTCTTGTCGAAGGCCTTGGCCAGCGCCTTGAGCAGGCTGGGCCGGTCGAGCGAATGGATACAGTCCAACAGCGCGGCCGCTTCCTCCGCCTTGTTCGACGGCAGCTGGTCAATCAGATGCAGCTCCGCATCGGGATAGCGTTCGCGCAGGCCAGGCCATTTGTTCTGCGCCTCCTGCACCCGGTTCTCGCCGAAGACGCGCTGGCCCTGTTCGAGCAGCGGCTCGATCCGCTCTGCGGGATGCGTCTTGCTCGCCGCGACCAGGGTCTCGCGCTAGAGGGGCGGCGGCGCCCTCATGTGTGGACGGCCCCCGCTGCGCAAGAGTTTTTCTGCGGTGATGATATCGGTCGGGTGCATCCATGTGTTCGGCCTGTTCGCGCAGCACCGTATGGCTGCTGGCCCTGATGAAGTCCGCAGATTGGCTCCCTAATCACGTCATCGCGCTCGAAGCGCTGTGACCCCCTGGGTTTCACCAACCCCCGGTCTGACCGGTTCGTCATCACTACTGAGCTGCCCTTGCGCGATCCTGCCGTTCGCGGTTGAGCGAGCGGCGAGGATAACTTTTACACGGCCGTGGGCGTGTAGACCTCCTTACGCGCCATCACCGCCCAGGCGATGCGCGCTGTCTTGTTCGCGAGTGCCACCGTCGCGATCTTTGTTGGCTTGCGCTCGAGGAGCTGCGCCATCCAGGGTTGGGGAGACGCATCCTTGCGCGCCACGCGCATGACTGCGGTCGCTCCAACAACGAGAAGTCTTCGCAGGTAACCATCGCCCTGTTTCGTGATGCCGCCAAGTCGCTCCTTACCACCGGAGCTGTGCGGTCGTGGTGTGAGCCCAAGCCACGCTGCAAACTGTCGTCCCGATCGGAACAACGATGCATCTGGGACAGCAGCTGCAATGGCTGATGCGGTAATTGGGCCGATGCCCGGGATCGTCGCGAGACGGCGGCTCGTCTGCCATGCAAGGATCTGTGTCTCGAGCCGATCGATCTCGCTGGAAAGCGCTCTCAGCTGTGCGGCGATGCCGTGAAGCGCTGATCTGGCATGAGCCGGCAGTCTGCTTTGCTCGTCGTGGAGCGCCTTCAATGATGCGGTAACCCCTCCGGCGCCCACGCGAGTGACGATCCCGTATTCAGCAAGGTGCCCTCGCAGTCCGTTGATCAACATCGTTCGTTGCCGGACCAGAAAATCTCGGCTCTTATGGAGCATCAACACCGCTTGCTGTTCGACCGTTTTCACAGCAACGCAGCGCATCGTTGGTCGGGTTACCGCCTCACAGATCGCCTCGGCATCTGCCGCATCGGTCTTCCCGCGCTTCACGTATGGTTTGACGTAGGCTGGTGGCATCAATCGCACCTCATGGCCCAGAGCCATAAGCTCGCGGCCCCAGTGATGCGCCGATGCGCAGGCTTCCATGCCGACCAGGCACGCCGGCAAATCGGTGAAGAAGCGGATCACCTCAGCCCGCCGCAGCTTGCGCCGGACAAGCACTTCACCGTCACTCCCAATTGCGTGTATCTGAAATACGTTTTTCGCCAGATCCAATCCGACGGTGACAACCTCTTTCTCCATGGAACGACTCCTAGACGTGGACCTACAACGACTGCACCTTGCCATACTTAGGCTGGTGCGAGAGCCGTCCACGACATCACGTCAGAATGACAACAAAACTTCTAACAGGTATTTTATCGAAGCCAGTCGAATCGAGTTCGCAAGCTCGGCTGACCCTTACCGAACGGGCTTTCCAGATTGGCTTTGGGGCGATGCAATGGCCCTGGTTGCTCAAAAGCCTTTATGGCGGAACTCGCCACTCCAAGTTCGCTCTCCTGGAGCGACTCAGGCTAGACCATGATGCACTTCCTCATCTTGGCAGCTGGAAGGCGGACACTCACTTCCTCAATCGCGTTGTCGATCTGGTTGAAGAGCGGCAACCCGCAAATGTCGTCGAGCTCGGCTCTTGAGCCACATCCCTCATCATTTCAAGTGCGCTTAAGAAGAACGGGAAGGGCAGGCTGCATAGTTACGACCAGCACTTGCCGTTCGTTGGAGAAATGATGAAGTGGCTTTCCGATTACGAC
>JAHJPT010000297.1 GCA_018819685.1 Alphaproteobacteria bacterium | reverse complement strand
GTCCTCGCTGGGCGGCGTGGTGGCGAGCGCCTGCGCGATCCGGTCGGCTTCCTGGAAGAAGATCGGCACCGCCTCGGGCTGCAATTGCGCCAGCGCGCTGATGCGGCCGCCGCCGGCGATGTCGCTGGGCCATTCGGAGCGGACGATCGGCGCATAGCTCGCCCCCGCCCGCTCGCGCATCGCGTCGAACAGCCGGTTGTTGAACAGCTGGACGAGGATTTCGAGCTGGCGCGATTCGCGCAGGCCCGCCACCCCGCCGCCGCTCGGCCAGGCGATCACCGCCGCAGCCTGATTGGCATCGCCGCGGTGGTAGCGGATCGTGGTGTCCTCGTCGGCGGGGAAGGAGGGCACGCGCGCGGCGATCTCGGCGGGCAGTTCTTCGCGCGATTCCAGCGCCCCGAAGGTCCGCGCCAGTGCCGCCACCGCCTCGTCGCGTTGAAAATCGCCGAAGATCAGCACTTCGATCGGACCCTGCGCCAGCAGCGGTTCCCAGAAGGCGCGGAAGCCGGCGGGATCGCTCGCGGCCAGCGCTGCGAGATCGGGGGTGGCGAAGCGGGCATCGCCATCGCGCAACAGCGCTTCCAGGTCGCGGTTGAGCACTCCCGCGGGACTTGTGGCGAAGCTTTCATAGGCCAGCCGGGCCGCAGCCTGCGCGCGCAGCACCGGGCTTTCGTCCCAGCGCGGCATCTCGAGCTTGGCGGCGAAGAGATAGAGCTGGTCGGCCAGATCCTCCGCTCGGGTCTGCGCGAAGAAGGTGAAGGCCCCCTCGTCGATCGAGAAATCGAAGCCCATCTTGCGCCCGGTGCTGATCCGGTCGAGCTCTTCCTCGCCCAGTTCGCCCACGCCGGAACTGATCAGCGCCATCTCGCCGAGGCGGGCATAGGTGGCCTGCGCCGGGTCGATCGCGCGATAGCCGCCGCCGAAGCGGACCTTGACCGAGACGCGGCCGGGTTCGGCATCATTGTCCCACAGCAGCGCCTTGACGCCATTGGCGAAATCGACCCGCTCGACATCGAGCACTCCGATCGGCCCGGCTTGCACGACATCTCCGGGCTCGCCGATGGGGGGCAGCTCGTCGAAGGCGATCGTGGCGGCGCTGAGCCGGGCGCTGCCATCGGGCTCGACCGGAGCGGACAGCGCGGCGCGCAACCGGTCGGCGTCCGCCTCGCCCGCAGCGGGCGTGACATAGGCGGCGCGGATCACCGGCCCGGAAAACAGCGCGCGAGTGTAATCGAGGATCTGCTGCGGAGTGATCGCATCCTTCATCCCGCGGAAAACGGAGAGCACGGTCTCGGGCGCGGCGACCGCTTCGCGGATATCGACCGCCTGGACGATATCGTCGGCCAGCCTGCCCCCCGCCATCACAGAACGTTCCGCGACGGAGCTTTCGAAGACCTGTTCGAATTCGGCGATCTCGCGATCGATTTCTTCATCGGTCGGCGGGGTCGCGAGCGCATCGGCGATGACCGCTCGGACATCGGTAAGCGCAGTTTCCCAATCCTCGCTGAGCGGCGCGAAGCTGACGAAGGTGGCATCGGTCGAGCGGCTGATATCGTCCTGCCGGACCTGCGCGTAGAGATAGCTGCCGCCGGCCCGGGCGCGCGATTCCAGCCGCCGGTTGATCAGCGCCTGCGCCAGCGAATCGCGCAACAAGCCCTGATTGTAGGCGATGGTATCCTGCACCGGGCGCCACGGACGCAGCACGGCGTAGGTCAGGCTGCGCGGCAGATCGGGTTCGACGATCGTCACCGTCTCGCCCACCGGATTGGCGGGATCGGTGCCCGGAGGCGCGAGCGGATCGCCGAAATCGGGAGCCGCGCTCGGTTCGCCGCGGACCTGCCAATCGCCGAACTTGGCTTCGATCTGTGCCGCGAGCAGCATCGGATCGAGATCGCCGACCGCGACGATGACGGTGTTCTCGGGCCGATACCAGCGGCGATGGAAGGCGTTGACGCTGCGTCCCGTCGCCGCCTGCAGCGTTTCCACCGTGCCGATCGGATTGCGGGTGGCAAGCCGCTGGCCGGCGAACAGCGTCGCCCGGCTGGCGTCGGCGCTGCGCTGTGCCGCACCGCCGCGTTCGCGCATCTCGGCGAGGATGATCGGGACTTCGGCGCCCACGGTGGCGTCGCTGAGCACGGGTTCGCGGACCATGCCCGAGAGCAGCTTCATGCTTTCCTCGAGTTTGGCAGGGTCGATATTGGGCAGATCGAGCTTGTAGACCGTGTGTGTCGGGCTCGTCTCTGCATTGGTGTCGCTGCCGAAGGTCGCGCCCAGCCGCTGCCAGGTCGGGATCGCTTCCGACGTACCGAGATATTTGCTTTCCCGGAACAGCAGGTGCTCGAGCAGATGGGCGTAGCCGCGCTCGTTCTCGGCCTCGTGCAGCGAACCGGCATCGATACGGACCCGGATCGAAGCCTGATCGGGCGGCACGCCGTTGCGGCGCACCGCGTAGCGCAGACCGTTCTCCATCTCGCCGAAAAGCCATTCCTCGTCGCGCGGGACATCGGAACCGCGGTAGATCCACGGCACCTCGTCGCCGGTCTGCAGCGCGGTGGGTGCCGGAGCAGGAGCGGGAGTCGAGACCGGAACCACGATCTCCTGCGCCAGCACCGGGTGCACGGACAGAAGGGCGATCGGGGCGAGGAGAGCAAGCTGCCGGGTGGCGCGCGCGAAAATGGTCATTCGCGGCATATAGGGTGGCATTGGGTGAAGCGGTAGTGAACACGCAGTCCGCTGCACTCTCAAGTGCCGCCTTGTCCCGGTCCTCTGTCCACCCTACATCCAGACCCATGTTCATAGAGACCGAAACCACGCCCAACCCGGCGAGCCTGAAATTCCTCCCCGGCCAGCAGGTGATGGCCCAGGGGACGCGCGAATTCGCCGATCCCGAAGCCGCCGAGGCCAGCCCGCTGGCGCAGGCGATCTTCGACACCGGAGAGGTCGTGAACGTCTTCTTCGGCAGCGATTTCATCTCCGTCACCGCAGCGCCCGGGGTCGACTGGACCGCGCTCAAGCCGCAGGTGCTCTCGATCCTGCTCGACCATTTCGTCGCCGAGGCGCCGCTGTTCGCACCAGGCACTGCGGCCGGAATCGCGGTTCCGCCCGAAGGCGGCGAACTGCTGGTCGAGGAAAACGCCGAAGACGCCGATATCGTCGCCCAGATCAACGAGCTGCTCGACACACGGGTGCGCCCCGCCGTCGCTGGCGACGGCGGCGACATCCAGTATCGCGGCTTCAAGGACGGGGTCGTCTTCCTGACCATGCAGGGCGCATGTTCGGGCTGCCCTTCATCCTCCGCCACGCTCAAGCACGGCATCGAGGGCCTGCTGAAACATTACGTGCCCGAGGTCGTCGAAGTCCGCGCCGCCTGACTTCCACTCCACTTGCACAGCCATAGGATTTTCATGCCCCAGCAGTTCCACGACAACACGCTGTCCGCCGACGCGCTCGACCAGATCTTCCGCGAGGCGCGCACCTACAATGGCTGGCTCGACAAGCCGGTGAGCGAGGATCAGCTTCACGCGATCTACGAATTGTTCAAGATGGGACCGACCTCGGCCAATATGCAGCCCGCGCGGATCGTGTGGGTCAAGTCGCAGGAACAGAAGAACAGGCTGGCGGAACTGGCTTCGGATGCCAATGCGGACAAGATCCGCGCCGCGCCGGTCACCGCGATCATCGGCTACGACATCGATTTTCACGAGGAACTGCCCTGGCTGTTTCCGCATACCGATGCCAAGAGCTGGTTCGCCGGCGACGAGGCGGGCCGGATCGAAGGCGCCAAGCGCAATTCCGCGCTCCAGGGCGCCTATATGATAATCGCCGCGCGCGCGCTCGGGCTCGATTGCGGGCCGATGTCGGGGGTCGATCTCGACGGAATAACCAAGGAATTCTTCGCCGACCAGCCGCGCCATCGTGCGGATTGGGTCTGTTCGATCGGCTATGGCGACCCGGCCAGTATCTTCGCGCGCAGCCCGCGTCCCGATTTCGACAAATTCACCCGCATCGTTTGAGGGCCGTAGCTTGAAGCTTCCCCGCGGCTGAGGCATCGCCCTTCCATGCGAATGCTCGCGATCGAATGCGCCACCGAAGCCTGCTCCGTCGCCCTGTTCGAAGGCGCGGGAGCCGACGCGCGACTGCTGGACCATCGCCATGAAGTGATCGGGCGCGGGCATGCCGAGCGGCTGGTTCCGATGATCGGCGAACTGCCCGAGCGCGGGCGCGCGGAGCGGATCCTGGTGTCGCGGGGTCCGGGCAGCTTTACCGGCACGCGGATCGGGCTGGCGACGGCGCGGGCGCTTGCTATCGCGTGGGGCGCGCAGGTTGCGGGCTTTGCGACGCTGGGGCTTGTCGCCGCGACGGCGAGGACTCTTCATGACGCCGATGGATCGGCGCTGCTGGTGGCGATGAGCGGGGGGCATGGCGAATATTTCGTCCAGTGCTTCGATGCACAGGGCCTGCCCGTGGCGGACCATCGTTCGCTTGCTCCGGAACAGGCCGCGCATTTCTCCGATGCGCCGCTGGTCGCGGGCAGCAGGGCGGAAGATCTGGTGGCGCTGCGCGGCAGTGGCCAAGCATTCGAGATCCTGCCCGATGCCCGATTTGCCAGCGCCCTTCCCGCCGCGCTGCTGTCGGATCGCCTCGCGCCGATCTACGGCCGACCGCCGGATGCCAAACTTCCCGCATGACGCAGCAAGAGACGATCGACGCTATCATGCGGGTCATGGAGCGGGCTTTCGATCCGTTCTGGAGGGAGGCCTGGAGCCGGCAGCAGGTCGCCGACAGCTTTATGCTCTCCACGACCGATGCGCTGCTTCTCGATGCGCAAGGCGCTATCGCACAAAATCCCGAAGATACGATCGGCTTTGTCCTGTCGCGACACGTGCTCGATGAAGAAGAGTTGCTGCTGGTCGCCATCCTGCCCGAATATCGTGGCCGCAAACTGGGCAAGCGCCTGATCGAACACTCCGCCGCGGCCTCCCGGGACAGGGGTGCCGCCCGCATGTTCCTCGAGATGCGAGCCAACAATCCGGCCGAACGGATCTATCGCGCCGCCGGATTCGAGCGCATCGGAATGCGCGAGGATTACTATCGGACTGCGGATGGCCAGAAGCTGGATGCGATCACGTTTGGCAAAGATTTAACCAAATGATCGTCTCGTGCGCGGAGTATTACTTGAAATCGGGGACACTGCAGTTGCAATTGCGAACCGATCGGTTCAAGGGGCGCGGCACAAGCCTCGCCGACAAGAGGCCAGTACAAACCGACACGGGTCGCTAAGGAATGAAAATGGATAATTTCGAAACCGACACGAGCGAAATGCTCATCACCCTCACCAGCGATATCGTCGCTGCCCATGTGAGCAACAACAGCGTTTCCGTGGACGAAGTCCCCACGCTGATCTCCAAGATCCACGCTGCGCTCGCTGGTCTCGGCGATCAGGGCGAGCCGGTCGAGGAAATGCCCGATCCCGCCGTATCGGTGCGCGCTTCGGTGAAGCGCGATCATCTCGTCTGCCTCGACTGCGGCAAGAAGATGAAGATGCTCAAGCGTCACCTGACCACCGAGCACGACATGACCCCGGCCGAATATCGCGATCGCTGGAACCTGTCTTCGGATTACCCGATGGTTGCTCCGGAATATGCCGAGACGCGCCGCGATCTCGCCAAGAAGATCGGTCTGGGCCGCAAGCCCGGCCAGCAGCGCGGCCGCAAGAAGAAAGCCGACTGAGCCGAGGCCGAAGCTTGAGCAAAACGCCCCGCCCCCCTATGGGTGCGGGGCGTTTTTGTATTGGAGCATGACTTGCAGCAGCGGATCGACCTCGAACAGCTTTGCGCCGACAAAGGACTGCGCATCACCGAGCAACGCCGCATCATTGCGCGCGTCCTCTCGGAAAGCGACGATCACCCGGATGTCGAGATGTTGCACGAACGCGCCGCGGCGATCGACGCCAAGATCTCGATCGCCACGGTCTATCGCACCGTTCGCCTGTTCGAGGATGCCGGCATTCTCGACCGCCACGATTTCGGCGACGGCCGGGCCCGCTACGAAGCCGCGCCCGAGGCGCATCACGATCACCTGATCGATGTCGAAAGCGGCAAGGTGGTCGAATTCGTCGATCCCGAACTCGAAGCGCTGCAGAAGCAGATCGCCGAGAAGCTGGGCTACCGCCTCGTCGATCACCGGATGGAACTCTATGGCGTCCGGCTCGACCGCGAGGACTGAGACCCGCAGCGCCGCGCGGCTGGCCGCGATGCGCGGCGAGCCCGCCCAACTCGACTGGTCGGACAGGGCCCGGCTCGCGCTGCGCACCGCAGGCATCGTGGCGCTGCTGATCGTCTTCGTGCCGCTGCATTATCTGTTCCGCATCTTCGCCTACGGCTCGCCTTTCCCGATGTATTTCCTGCGCTATGTGGCTCGGGTATCGGGCGCCAAGGTCGAGATCGTCGGCACCCCGCTTCGGCGCGACGTGTTCTTCATCGCCAATCATGTTTCCTGGATCGACATACTGGCGCTCGCAGGCGCCAGCGGGACGGCGTTCGTGGCGAAATACGAATTGTCGCAGGTGCCGGTGATCGGCTGGCTGTGCTCGCTCAACCGGACCGTCTTCGTCCAGCGCGAGAACCGGCTCGGGGTTGCGGCACAGATCAACGCGCTGCGCGAGGCGCTGGCCGACAATTGGTCGGTGACGGTATTCCCCGAAGGGACCACCACCGACGGCCATTCGCTGCTGCCGTTCAAATCCTCGATGCTCTCGGTGCTGGAACCGCCGCCGCCGGGCGTGCTCGTCCAGCCGGTGATGCTCGACTATGGCACTGCGGGCGAGGAAATCGGCTGGATCGGCGAAGAAAGCGGGCTCGACAACGCCAAGCGGATTCTGTCGCGGCGCGGCAGCTTTCGGGTGCGGATTCATTTTCTCGAACCCTTCAGCCCCGAGAAGCACCGTGGGCGCAAGGCGATCGCCGCTCGGGCCCGCGAGGCGATCGAGGAGGCACTGCTGACCGCGCTCGGCCACCCCTTGCGCGATTTCGCCCATACCGTGGCGCCGATCCGCTACGTCGCGCCCGCCGGTCGCAGATCCCCGCCTGTAGACTAGAGCTCGGCGCGCACCAGCCAGTCGTGGAATATCCGCACCGGGCGTTCCTCCAGCGCAGTCGGTCGGCAGACGAACCAGTAGCTGTAGGGGCTTTCGACCTCGACCCCGTAAAGATTGGTAAGCCGCGGATCGGCGGCGCGGCGCAGATGATCGTCGTGCATGATGGCGATCCCGAGGCCCTGCGCCGCGGCCGCCAGCATCAGCTGGCCCGAATCGTAGTGATCGATCGCCGCCGGCTCGAGATCGTGGAGCGAGAGCGCCGCCTTCCATGCCTCGAAGCTGGCGGGCAGTTCCTGATGGATGAGAAAGGTCTGCTTCGCCAGCAGGTCGCGATCGGGTTCGGCTCCGAGCGCCTCGGCGATCGCGCGGTTGGCGATGGCGTGGACGCGATTGTAATCGAGCCGCACTGCATGCAACCCGCTGGCGGGTCCACGCGACAGGATGATCCCGGCATCCAGCGTGTCTCCGACCCGATCTTCGATATGCGGTCCGGTGTCGATATCGATATGCAGCAAGGGATGCGAAGCGCGCAGTTCGCTCAGCCGGGGGAACAGCCGCTGGCTGCCGAAAAGCGGCAGCACGCCCAGTCGCAGCCGCAGCAGCGACATATTCTCCGATTGGCTTTCGACCGCGCGCGCGAGCGCCTCGAGATGCGGAT
>JAHJPT010000296.1 GCA_018819685.1 Alphaproteobacteria bacterium | reverse complement strand
GTAAGCGGGCCGTCCCGTCGCTGCGGGCGTCATCCCCTCAAACCCCAGCCCCTTCAGATCCAGCTCGTCGACGAAGACATCGACCACCCGGACCGGATTATCCTCGGCCACATAGTCATCAAGACACTCGGGAAGCAGCGTCTGCTGCCGGCGATCTGCACCCTGAACGAAGCGGCTCATACCCACCTCCTGCTGACCTCAGAAGGCTAAGCTAATTCGCTCCATACCAAGACGTTTTTACACAGCCTCGACTCAAAGCGGACCTTGATTGAGTCCGCTCTCTGATCTTGGTCTGGCCGATGTGCCGCATGCTCGGGCTTCGCTCCTCCCATGCATCAGCCCCAAGACTGGCAGACGCGGTAGGGGAAAAAGTAGGTTGCTGGGCCGCATGCGCATTACCTCAAGACACTCCTTCATGCGACGTTATTTAACTGTCAAATGTTCAGGGCTGCGTGAAGAGTTGACCGAACATGCGCGGAAGCGCACTATCAGTCCCGTAATGTGGAAATGCGCCGTACACACGCGGAATACGCTTCACGCAGGACGTTTCGTCGGAGGCGTCTAGCCCCAAACTCGTATTGAGCGAACGCTCAGGGTTTGGGGATTACTTTCTCGCGCAGGTTTTATCGTAAACGCCGGCTCGTTGACGCCGGCGGCGTGGTGTCGCGCCTGCGAATTCTTTCTCACATTCAGTCAGCCCATGCGCCGCTCGGTGCGGCCGTGCCGTGCCGTGTTCCGGCCGTACGCGACAAGGACGTTCGCCATGACAAAGATCCGGTCAAAAGCGATCAGAAAGCCCCGGCTCCTGATCACCACCCAAGACTACGCAATCCTCGCCGCGATGATCGGCAGCGCGCCGACCTCGGCCGCGGCGATGCTGCTCGAGGATGAGCTCGACCGGGCTGTGATGGTCGACGAGACGTCGGACACGCGACCCTTCTGCCGGATCGGCAGCTGGGTCACATACAAGGATCAAAGCAGCGGGCAAATCCGTGAAATTCGGCTGGTCCTGCCGGCGGAGGCCGATATCGACAAGCGCTGGGTTTCGATCCTCAGCTTGGTCGGCGCCTCCCTGCTCGGCCTAGCTGTCGGTGCCGAGTTCGGCTGGATCGACGACAAGGGCCGACCGCACCGGTTGAAGGTTCTGGACGTGGTGAATTCTCATGATGCGCATGCGTGCTAGTGACACGATGTTGCTGGAAGCCGCCGCGTCAGAAGCAATAGGCGCGGCGTGGTGTGAAAGGGTCGATCTGGAAGCCCGCCGCCCGGGCGAGATTCACGCGGACCTGATCTTGGGCAAGGCGGCCGAACTCGCTTTCTCTCCCATAGGCCGGGACCAGCTGATGTCCCTAGCGCTGGAGAAGGGTGTCCGAGATGCCGGCAGCCCCGAACCTCTGCTGGAGACATCCGCGCTGCCTGTGGAGCGGCCAGTGATTGCAAAGCGTGTTTTCCGGCATGCGCCGCACCGCACTTCGGAAACCGAGGCTCTGGTCGTCAGGATCGAGGAACGCATTGCGCGCCGGCTCGGCCGTGACACTCGCTACCACCTCCTCCCGCAACGAATGCGCCAAGAGGCCGCTCTGCAGGAGATCCTGTGGAATCATCCCGCCATTCCTGCTGGTGACGACGTCCGCCTGGCGATGCTCTGCTCGGTCCCAAAGCTGCTTGAACGCGTTGAGGCGCTCTCGGGCGATTGGCCTTGGCGGCTCTTGACCCGATGGCTCGCTCCCTTCGTCGGAAGAGGCGCGTCATGAGAGGACGACACAACATTGTCGGCACAGAGGTCGGCCGTCCAAGACCGCCATTCTATGCAAGCAACCTTTCGAAGCTCCAGGTCACAAGGCCTCCCTCGATGAGGCGCTGGATCGTCATTTCATTGCTGGCTGCGGGCTTGCTCGGCCTGATTGTCGCCGCTCGACTGACCTGAGCCGACGCATCGAACCGCCGGCACTCAAGACCTGTCCGCCGGCTGGACGCGCGCCATGGCGGCGACGATCCCGAAGGACCTGCCCGCTTCTCTAGCCCGTGTGGACGTCGTCTTGGCGAGGTCCACAGAACGTCTCTGCACCGAGTTCGGAGTTTCTCGTGTCATTCATTCGCTTCGCCCCTCTCGCGGCAAGCCTGGCCTCTATGCTGCTGGCCATCCCGGCGCTGCCCGCCCGCTGGGCGTGGCCCGTGCTCGCCCTGGCGGCAGTCCTGTCTGCGCTCGGACTATTGGACCTGGTCCAACCGGCGCATTCAGTCCGACGCAACTACCCAATCGTGGGCCGGCTTCGCTGGTTCTTTGAGGATATCCGTCCCGGCATCAGACAGTATCTCTTCGAAGACGAGCACGAGGAGACGCCGTTTTCCCGCAGCCAGCGCTCGCTGGTGTATGCGCGCGCCAAAAATGAGGTCAGCGACCGTCCGTTCGGGACTCTCCTGGACGTGTACGAGAACGGCTACGAATTCATCGCCCACTCCACCAGGCCTGTCCCCGCAGCGGATCCCGGCTCTTTCCGTGTTTCGATCGGGGGCGAAGCCTGTCAGCAGCCTTATTCCGCCTCAATCTTCAATATCTCCGCCATGAGCTTTGGCGCACTGAGCGCCAACGCCATTCGCGCGCTCAACAAGGGCGCCAAACTCGGGGGGTTCGCACATGACACGGGCGAAGGCTCCATCAGTCCCTATCACCGCGAGCACGGCGGCGACCTCATCTGGGAGATCGGCAGCGGCTACTTCGGATGCCGCGACGACCAGGGACGGTTCGATCCCAACCGGTTTGCCGAGCAGTCGGCCGATCCCCAGGTTCGGATGATTGAGTTGAAGATCAGCCAAGGCGCCAAGCCCGGCAAGGGCGGGATTCTACCTGGCGAAAAGGTCACCCCCGAGATCGCGTTCACCCGCGGCATTCCCGTCGGCCGCGATTGCATCTCTCCGCCAGGGCATTCGGCATTCAGCACGCCCCTGGAACTCGTTCGGTTCATCGCCCGCCTGCGCGAGCTGTCCGGCGGCAAGCCGGTGGGATTCAAGCTTTGCGTCGGTCAGCCTTGGGAATTCATGGGCATTGTCAAGGCGATGCTCGAGACGGGCATTCTTCCTGACTACATCGTCGTCGACGGCGCCGAGGGAGGGACGGGGGCTGCGCCTCTCGAATTTGCAGACCATCTGGGCATGCCGCTTCGCGAGAGTCTGCTCTTCGTCCACAACACCCTCGTGGGCGCGGGCATGCGCGACCAGATCAAGATTGGCGCAGCCGGCAAGATCGTCAGCGCTTTCGATATCGCGACGGTCATGGCGCTCGGCGCGGACTGGACCAATGCGGGGCGCGGCTTCATGTTCGCCATCGGCTGCATCCAGTCCCTCTCCTGCCACACGAACCAGTGCCCCACCGGCGTCGCCACTCAGGATCCGATGCGCCAGCGAGCGCTCGTGGTCAGCGACAAGGCCGAGCGCGTGCACAACTTCCATCAGAATACCTTGCTGGCCCTGTCCGAAATGATCGCCGCCGCCGGCCTGCACCATCCGAGCCGACTTGGGCCGCACCATCTCGTCCGTCGCGTCAGCCTTACCGAGATCAGACTGTTCTCACAGCTGCACATTTTCCTTGAGAGGGGTGAGCTGTTGGCAGGCAATTCCGAGCGGGATTTCTATGGCGCGGCATGGCGACTTGCACGGGCGGACAGTTTCGACATCGCGACCTGAGCCAGTGATCGTTCAATGCATTTTTCGTTCTGACACGCGCGGCGGAGTCGGGCCCACAGCGGGTAAGCTGATGCCAGCGGCGAAAACGGTCGTTGTTGCCTTCCAAACCTCCTCTCCTGGCCGACCGATCGCGAGGTTATCCCCGTCTCGTCAGCCAGGGCTCTCACGGCCACGCCGTCCTAAATGGCCTGCCCGAGCCGAATCGAAGGCGCCGGACAGGGCGATATCCGCTCATTGCGCGTATGCCGCGGTTTTTTCCGCGGCCTGATCCAGCCGCGGATCACGCAGATCGAACGGGGAGGGCGTCCCGTGGACATTGATCTTCAGGACGGAGGAAACTGGCGAGACCCAGCGCACGCATATCGTGGGAGAGCGGCCAGATTGCCCCGCCCCCTGTCGGGAACACGATCCCATCGTCCTCTGATACTCTCCTTGGGCAGAAGCGGACGTTCCGCCGCCAAAGCTGCCAAGATCGGTTTGTCGGCGGGCGAAGGCGCGGCCGACCGGTCGCGCGGTTCCACCCGTCCAGCGAGCGATTTACCGGTGCTGGCGCTAGCCTGCAGTCATGACAATCCTGACGAGTTCCGAAAGGCTGCCCGCCTGCATCTTGGTCATCGCGTTCGCGCGGTAGACCTCGACGGTGCGTGGACTGATGCCGAGATCGAAGGCGATAACTTTGTTGGCGTGTCCCTTGACCAGGCCATCGACCACGTCGCGCTCGCGGGGCGACAGCGATTCCAGCCTGGCGACGAACTCGCGGCGATCGGCGTCCGCAGAGGTCGCCCTCGTAGCCTGCTCCAGCACGCGATGGATTGAGGTGAGGAGAACCTCGTCATCAAAAGGCTTTTCGATGAAATCGACGACGCCGGCGCGCATCGCCTCGATTGCGAGGGGGACATCGGCGTGTCCGGTTATCACGATGACCGGTTCAACCGAACCGGTGTCGCGGAGCCTGCGGGCGAGTTCTAGTCCGGTCATGTCCGGCATGCGGACATCGGTGACGATGCAACCGGCCGGACGATCGTTCTCCGCGAGGAAGGCGACAGCGGACTCATAGGTCCGCGCTGTCAGGTCGGCTGTCTCCAGCAGAAAGGCGATGGAATCGCGCACGGCCGCATCGTCGTCTACGATGTGAATAATGGTGTCAGTCGTCATCGGCAGCCTCCTCCTCGATACGGGCGCGCTGAAGCGTGAAATGGAAGACCGTCCCGCCGCCCGGGTTCGGTTCGAACCAGATTCGTCCGCCATGGGTCTCGATGATGGTTCGGGAAATAGATAGTCCCACGCCCATCCCGCTCCGCTTGCTGGTCACGAAGGGCTGGAACAATTGCTCCGCGAGGTCCTGGCTGACGCCCGCTCCCGTGTCCGCGACCGAGATCCGCAACAGTTCGGTGTCGACCCGACCCGCGGCGATGAGGAGCTCCCGCGTCGGTGACTCCTCCATCGCGTCCATGCCGTTGCGGATCAGGTTGAGCAGAACCTGTTGGATCTGCACCTTGTCAGCCAGAACGCGATCGGCGGAGGAGTCGATGTCGAACCGCACCCGCACGCCGTGTTCACGCGCGCCGACGAGCGCCAGCGCGCTGGCCTCCTCGACGAGCTTCGGCAAGTCCTCGATGCGTCGCTCCGTTTCGCCGCGGGACACGAACTCGCGCAGCCGCCGGATGATGACACCCGCCCGCAAGGCCTGATCGGCCGCCAGATCCAGAGCGCTGGCGATGCGATCCTCGCCGAGGCCCCTCGAACCCAGGAGTCTCCTTGAGCCCTTCAGATAGTTCGAGATGGCGGTAAGGGGCTGGTTCAGTTCGTGCGCCAGCGCCGAGGCCATCTCGCCGAGGGCGGTGAGCCGGGAGACCCGCACGAGGTCGCTCTGCAACTCCTGCATCCGGGCCTCGGCCTGCTGACGTTCGGTCAGGTCGCGGACGAAGCCGGTGAAGAAGCGGCCCTCGACGGTGCGCATCTCGCCGACGGCGAGCTCCATGGGGAAGGTCGAGCCGTCCTTGCGCTGGCCGACAACGATCCGTCCGAGACCGATGATGCGGCGCTCGCCCGTCCTGTAGTAGCGCTGCAGATACCCGTCATGCGCCTCACGGTGGGGCGCCGGCATCAGAACACTGACATTCTGTCCGATCGCATCGCCGACGGACCAGCCGAACAGGCGCTCCGCTGTCGGGCTGAAGGCGCGGATCAAACCTGCGTCGTCGATCAGGATCATGGCGTCGGGAATGGTGTTCAGGATCAGCCTGAGATGGGTTTCCCGGGCCGAGAGGTCACGATGGGCGCGCTGGAACCACTCACCTCCGAGAGTCACCGCCGCCGCCACTCCCAGGAACAAGGCAGCCTCTAACCCGAGGGCCGGGCTGAGGGGCGAAAGCAGTAGCCCGGCGCCGAGAGCGATCAGGGCGGCCGCGGTTCCGGACATCCAACCGCCCAGGGCCGCACCGACCACGACCGCCGGGACGAAAACCAGAAACGCGCCGTGGTCACCGATGCGCTCGCCGAGGGCGGCGCGCAGCCCCGCGCCGGCAAGGGCGACGACCGCCGCCGCCGCGACCGCCACCCATGGCGAGGCCGGCCGGATGAGGGCCGAGGGCGCGGTCTCCGGGGACTGAAAGGCTCGCATCGATGCTCCTTGCCCCTTCCGGCGGGCGCCCGCGCCTCCGGGATTTCCCTTAGGGCGAAGACCCGAATACCGGCGTCGGGCGGTCGCTTCTACACCGGTCGCATCTTCAAGACGCCGCCGCAGCGGCCCGGAGCGCTCTCCGGATCACCAGGAGCCAAGGCCATGACCGCCCCCCTCGTCGATCTTTCGATCCATCATCAGCCCAAGGGACTGTCGGACCGGGTCGCCTTTGGCTTCACCAAACTGCTGCGCTTCTGCGCCGACACCTTCTTCGCCAAGCGCTACGGCCACCGCGCCGTGGTGCTGGAGACCGTCGCGGCGGTGCCGGGCATGGTCGGCGCAACCATCAACCACCTCAGCTGCCTGCGCCGGATGTGCGACGACAAGGGCTGGATCAAAACCCTGATGGACGAGGCCGAAAACGAGCGCATGCACCTGATGACCTTCATCGAGATCTCGAAGCCGACCCTGTTCGAGCGCTTCGTCATCGTGTCGGTGCAGTGGGTATTCTATCTGTTCTTCTTCGGCCTCTACCTCGTCTCCTCGAAGACGGCCCACCGGGTGGTCGGCTATTTCGAGGAAGAGGCGGTGATCAGCTACACCCACTATCTCGCCGAGATCGATGAGGGCCGCAGCCCGAACGTGCTGGCCCCGGAGATCGCCAAGCGCTACTGGGGCTTGCCGGACGACGCGACGCTGCGGGACGTAGTGCTGGTGGTCCGCGCCGACGAAGCGCATCACCGCGACGTCAACCACGGCTATGCCAACGAGCTCGGCGGACTGCCGATCCAAGCTGTAGCCCCATGCCCGCCGCATGCGGCGTTGGAGCCGACCTGGAAAGCAGCCGCCTGACCTAAGCCAACCGCGTCTAGCCCTCCCGTTCCACTCTCACGGGAGGGCTTTTCGATGTTGACGGTGTTCCTTTTCGGCTGCGAACGACCGAACGCCAATATCCAGTTTCCGGCCATGACTGAATGTCCGCTTGTGGCGCTTCGAAGCTCCTCGCACCACCGAAGAACGTAGTTCATTGGTGGCCATTTGAAGTCCGCTGTAATCTTCTGCATGCCCGGGTGATCTGGTGATCATTCGACAAAATGAACGCATCGACGGACTGATCGAAGGTCGACCGCTCGCTCAACTCCGACAGCCAGAGCAGGGCCTGATAGCGTTAGGCCTGTGGCTTGGCAGGAGCCGGCTCCGGAGCATAGAATCGGGGACGGGGCGAAGGAATCACACGAGGGACGAATGAAATCGATAATGCTGGCGATGGCCGTCATCGCTGTGGCCGCATCGCCGGTCGGGGCCGGACAGGCTCAGAACCGCATCGTCGTGGAATTCGCCGCAGACAGCGATGAGGTCTCGACCCAGAGCATGGGGGCCCTCTCTCGCTTCGCGCGGGCACATCCGGACAAGGATCTCCTTATCGAGGGCCATGCGACGTTGGCGGAGTCGGAGAACAGTCCAGACTATGCGACCGGACTCTCGCATCGACGCTCGGCCAAAGTGCGGATGGCGATCTGGAACGACGACGTGGAGCGACGGCAGTTTTCAGCCCAGCGAACGATGACGTCATCAGGGTACGGGGCCAGTCGCCCTCTCGACGGGATAGCGCCGGACCATCGGCGCAATCGCCGGGTCGAGGTTTCGCTTCGGGACCGGACGCTGGGTGGTAGCCGCGCGATCCAATGCTTGCGCCTCTGTCCTGAGTCGGTACTGGTCCGGTTGAACAGGCACAGTCCGGCGCCAGGCGGATACCAGACGCTCTTAAACGCAAACACAGCTTGTGCTCGACAGCCGCGAGCACGGTGAGGGGCTCGCCGAGCCTTGGGATCTGCGGGCGTTCAGACCCCTATGGCGATTTGAAAGCCATCAGGAAATCGAGCAGGTCCGAGCCATCGGTCGCTTCGAGCCTGTAGTCATGAGCCTGCTCCCTTGGCAGCGCGTCGAAGCGGGTCCGTATTGACTGGGCGTGGCCAGCGCTGGTGAGCGTCACGGTGGCGGAGCAAATTATTTGGATCCGGTCCGGGTGCTCGAATTCGAAGCGTTGGTCGGAAAAGGAGACATTCACCTCGTCGCGCTGGGCGGTGGTGAACTTCCAGGTCGGTAGAAGTCCCTTCACGACAACGCCCGCGCGCGCCCATACGTCAGGGTGAGCGCAGAACCGCGCATCCTCGCGGTCCAGCAACTCGCGTGCGGACTGGGCGTCCGCAGGGCTTGAGAACCCTGCGAGGTACAGGCCGACGGCCGTTGCGGTAACGATGCGGTGCATTGGGAGTCCCGAGCTTGGTCCCTGCAGACTAAGATGGGGCAAGGAACAATCAACCCTCAGAAGCCCGGTTGCCAAGGACCCCTGTCGTCAGATGTGATCAGGGGACCAGCTATGGCTCAGCGAGGGCCATCGGGTACTAAGGGGTGATGGCGATGAGGATGATGACGGGTCTGGTCATTTGCGTGGCGCTTGCTGCACCGGATGCGGCGAGCGCCTGTCGGCGATCGCCCGACCCTGGGACGTTTATGTCGCGTGAGTACACAACCGTCGCCGTCGTGAGAATCGAGGACGTGATCCCGACATCGCCGTCGAATCCAGAAGACGAGTGGCGGGCGATGGCGACGCGAGTGAGCGTTGTGGAAGGCGCGGAACCCGCCTTGAACCTGATTCTCGGACATGCGGAAATCCCGAACTGCCGGGAACGTCGGCCGGCTCCGCGCGCCGGCGAGTACTGGGTTGCGTATATGGATGGTGTCGGCGGCCCCGATAGTGTCGTGTACAATGCGTGGCCGCTCGATGTCGCCC
>JAHJPT010000295.1 GCA_018819685.1 Alphaproteobacteria bacterium | reverse complement strand
CCGATGTGGATCAGATGATCGACATCGCCCAGCGCGCCCTGCTGGATCGCCTCAACCAGCAACCCCATACGCTCGAGCAGCGCCTCGGCCTCCTCGACCTTGGCGGGGTCGCCGACCCCGCGCAAAGTGGCATGATCGGCGGCGCGGTTCTCGGTCGGATTGACCACCTCGCCCGCGAACAGTTTCGCGCGCATGCCGGCAAAGTCCATCGCCTCGGCGAGTTCCTCGAAGGCCGCGAGCACGGCACGGTCGAGATGGGTCTTGGACCAGTCGAAGAAGATCCCGCCGGCATCGAGGATCGCGCTCTCATCCTCTGCGCCCTCGGTCCCGCTGCCCAGTTCGATACGGCCCGAGAGCATGGCGACGCGGTCCGCATCGCCGGGTTCGTCGGTGCCCTCACCCCCATCGCGGGTGGCGCTGAACAATTCGCGCAAGGTGGGGCGCGGCAGGGCTTCGAGACGGGTCCACAGATCGGCGGGCGAAGTCATGCGCAAAAGTCCTTTAATGGCCAGCCCTGCGCGCCTAGGGAATCGCCCCATGAATGGCAAACCCCCACTCGCCGCCACGACCGCATCCGCGCGCTACAGCGGGGCGCAAACCCCGTCCGAAGGTCAGAGGCCTTCCGAGAGCGAAGACCGCGAGGACTGGTGGAGCTTCGGCAAATTCGTGCTCAAGGTGGTGCTGGCGGTGCTGGTGTTCCGCACCTTCCTGTTCGCGCCCTTCACCATCCCCAGCGAGAGCATGCTGCCCGGCTTGTGGAAGGGCGATTATCTGGTCGCGGCGAAATGGCCCTATGGCTATTCCGACGTCTCGATGCCGTTCCAGGCGCCGCTGGTGCCCGGGCGGATTCTCGCCGATCTGCCCGAGCGCGGCGACGTCGTGATCTTCAAGCATCCGATCGACGGGACCGATTACATCAAGCGCGCGATCGGTCTGCCCGGCGATACGGTGGCGCTGCGCGGCGGGCGGGTGGTGCTCAATGGCGAACTGCTCGAGCAGGAGGTGGTGCGCGAGTTCGATCTGCCGCTGTCGGCCAACACCCAATGCGTGCGCGGGGGGCTGGAAATGCAGACCGCGGCGGGCATGGTGTGTCGCTATCGCATGGCGCGCGAGACGCTGCCTTCGGGGCGCAGCTACCATGTGCTCGACTTCGGGCTGACGCCGCAGGACGATTTCGGGCCGGTGGTGGTGACGCGCGACCGCCTGTTCGTGATGGGCGACAATCGCGACAATTCGCAGGACAGCCGCTTCGACGCAGCGCCCGGCGGCGGCGTGGGGCTGGTCCCGACCGACCGCCTCGTCGGCCGTGCGAGCATGGTGCTGTGGTCGACCGATGGCGGCGCAGAATGGATCAAACCGTGGACCTGGTTCACCGCCGCGCGCTGGGACCGGATCGGAGAGGGGTTGTGAGCGGCGAGAGCCTCGACCCCGCGGCGCGCGAATGGCTCGATCGCACGGGCTTCGCGATCGGCGACGAGGGGCTGTGGCGCGCCGCGCTCACCCATGGCAGCCTGGGCGAGGCGAAGGATTACGAGCGGCTCGAATTCCTCGGCGACCGGGTGCTCGGGCTTGCGGTGGCCGACTGGCTCTATGCCCGCAGCGAGGCCCCCGAGGGGCGATTGTCACAGCGGCTCAACGCGCTGGTCAGCCGCGAGATGTGCGCCGAGATCGCGCGCGGGCTGGGCCTCGCCGAGCACATCCGCATCTCCAAACAGGCCAGCGCCGATGGCGGGCGCGACAGCGACAACATCCTGGGCGATGTGATGGAATCGCTGCTCGGCGCGCAATTCCTCGAAAACGGCTTCGCTTCGGCGCGCGATCTGGTGCATGAGCTGTGGCGTCCGGCGCTCGAAAGCGGCGCGGGCCAGCGCAAGCATCCCAAGAGCGCGCTGCAGGAATGGGCCGCGGGCAACCAGCGCCGCCCGCCGCAATACGAGGTTACCGGTCGCAGCGGCCCCGACCACGCCGCGCAGTTCACCGTCAGGGTGAGCGTCCACAAGGTCGGCGAGGCCGAAGCGAGTGCGGGCAGCAAGTCCGAGGCGGAACGCGAGGCCGCGCGCCTATTCATGGAGAAATACGGATGACTTTACCGGAATGACCGACGAAGCGATGAAAGAGAACGAAAGCGGCCCCGCCCTGCCCACCCGCTGCGGCGTGGTCGCGGTGCTGGGCGCGCCCAATGCGGGCAAGTCGACGCTGGTCAACCAGCTGGTCGGGCAGAAGGTGGCGATCACCAGCGCCAAGGCGCAGACCACCCGCGCGCGCAT
>JAHJPT010000294.1 GCA_018819685.1 Alphaproteobacteria bacterium | reverse complement strand
TCGCCCTTGATGAGGACGGCGGTGGAATTGGCATCGTCGAGCACCAGCGTCGAATGCGCAGCAGTCGCGCGCAGCCCCTGTTCGATCCGCGCCGGCACCTGCCCGCCGGCGAGCGCTGCGCCGCCGCAATTGACGATGATCCGGTGCTCCCCTTGCGAGAATTCGAACGCAAGCGTCGAGGCGCAGCCGAAGCGTGCATGGCGACGGCGCGGCGGCGGCGCGGCGTCGAACTGGAGTACCGATTTGCCGTGCGCAACATGCTGATAGCCCCATTGGCGCATGTCCTTGCCCGGACGCGCGCGGACCCCGCTGGCCTCGACCAGCGCAGCCAGAGTGGCGGCTGATGTGGCGCCGGCACCCTGCCACGACCCCAACCCGCCGTCGCCGTGACGCAGCGCCAGCAGCGGCGGCATCAGCAGCGTCAGCATCGTCTCGAGCGCGCGAGGCGGGGTGCGGTCGACCGCTTCGTAGCAGGCGCGCAGATCGATCAGCAGCGCGATCGTTTCCATCTGCGCCAGCGGGCTGCGCGACAGCACCCCGCCATCGTCGCTGACCGCTTCGCCGAGCGCGCGCAGCAGCCCGGCCTCGCCGAACAGGCGACGCGGGCGACCGTCGGGAAGCAGCAGTCCCGCCGCGACGATGGCGCACCAGCCGGCGAGCGCGCCGAGCCCGTCCTCGGCGCCTTCGACATGGCGATCGAGCCAGCGCGCGGTGGCGGCGATCGCTTCGAGCACCCGCGGCCGCAGGCTCTCGTTCTCGCCCGACAACACCAGCGGCGCATGGACCAGCCAGGCGAGCAAGCGGTGGCCTGCGTTTTCCACGCTCCAGGCGGGACCGCGGCCCGTGTTGAGGAAGGGTGCGCCGAAATCCGCCACCGCGCCAACCCCGCGGGGCGCGGAATTGGCGTCGAGCCAGGCATGGATCACGCGTTCCGCGGCGGGGACGCCCTGTTCGCGGGAGGCCGCGCTCGACAGGTCGCGCAGCCAGGAAAAGCCGTGAACGACGCGCGCAAAGGGCGGGGTCAGTCGGGCCGAAGAAGCGAATTCCATCTGCGCGATCGGCGCGCGCACGCCATGGACCAGGAAATGCCCTGCACGCAGCGCCATTCCCGCGGCGCGGTCGCCCTCGAGCGGCGATTCTACGGTGGCGAGCAGCCGCAGCTTCGCAGGCTTGCGAAACGGTGCGGCAAGCAGCGAGCCGGGCACGCCGATGCGATAGGCCCAGCGCAGCGCGGCATCCACCGGGCCCGAGGAGACCGGCGCAAAATCGGCCAGCGCCAGCGCCCGCGAATTGTCGAGCGGAGCGGTTTCGGTCAGCGTTCCCTCGTCCGCCGGAAGCACCGTGGGCTCCTGCTCGGCGCCCAGCGGGAAGATGCTGCCCGCCCCCCGCACTTCGCCGTGCTCCCGCTCATCGGACTGCGCCGAAGAGGTCCCGAGCGTGCGCAGTCCGCTCTCCATCAGGCGCCCCTCAGCGCGGCGATGTTCGCCGCATAGCGATCGGGGCCGCCCTTGAAGGTCGCCGAGCCTGCCACCAGCACATCGGCTCCGGCCTCGACGCATTGGCGCGCGGTTTCGGAATTGATGCCGCCATCGACCTCGAGATGGATCGCCCGGCCGGTGGCATCGATGCGCTTGCGGATCGCCTCGACCTTGGCGAGCTGCGAGGCGATGAAGCTCTGCCCGCCGAAGCCGGGGTTGACGCTCATCACCAGCACGAGATCGACCAAATCCATGAGGTTGTCGAGCGCCTCGACCGGGGTGCCCGGGTTGAGCACCACGCCAGCCTTTTTGCCCAGCGCGCGGATCGCCTGCAGCGTGCGGTGGATATGCGGCCCCGCCTCGGGGTGCACGGTGATGTGATCCGCGCCGGCTTCCGCGAAGGCTTCGAGATAGGGATCGATCGGCGCGATCATCAGATGGACGTCGAACGGTTTGGCGCTGTGCGGGCGCAGCGCCTTGATCACCTGCGGCCCGATGGTGATATTGGGGACGAAATGGCCGTCCATCACATCGACATGGATCCAGTCCGCGCCCGCGGCGTCGATCGCACGCACCTCTTCGCCCAGCCGGGCGAAATCGGCGGAAAGGATGGAGGGGGCAATCAGCGGTGTGGTCATGGGCAAGGGTGGACCGTGGCGTGGGACCGTAGCGAGGGTCGACGTCGCCGCGTTACCGCCCCCATAGCGCGGTTAACAAGGCGGGGGGCACGTGTTTTCCCCGATTCCCCGACGCCGTGTTCCGCAGCGGGACAGGCATCGACGCAAGCAAGCGCCCCACTACACTGTTCGGCATCTACAGGCCGTCAGCTCGGCGAACTCTCCAATTCAGACGCAATTCAGGCCGAAGATCGTATCGGGAATGCAAATCGGAGGCGAGCCTTCCGCACGAAACGGGACACAATCGACATGAACAGGACTTTCATCGCCCTTGGCGGCACGCTTGCTATCGCGTTGGGCGCGACGGCCGGTGCTGCGCAGGCGCAATATCGCCAATCCATCGCGCACAACCCGGCGCAATGCGCCGCGGGTGCAGGGCCCGCAGTGATGGTGACGATCAACGGCGTTTCGCAGAGTCGCGGAATCCTGCGGGTGCAAAGCTATCGCGCGACGGATCAGGATTGGCTGCAGAAGGGCCGCTGGATCAACCGCCTCGAGATGCCGGCACGCGCGGGCACTATGCGGGTCTGCATGCCGCTACCCGCTGCGGGTCATTATGGCATCGCGGTGCGCCACGACGTCAACAACAACGGCAAGACCGATCTATCGACCGATGGCGGCGCGATGTCGAACAATCCCAGCATCAATATCTGGAACCTGGGCAAGCCCAGTTACAAGAAGGTCGGCTTCGACGTCGGCTCCGGGGTCGAGCGAATCTCGATCGACATGCTCTATCGCTGAGCCGCACAGCCTGGACCAAGGCTAGCCGCGCCGCGCCCGTTGCGACGAACGGCGGCGTGCACGCCATAGCGCCCAGGCTGCGCCGGGCATCGCAAGCAGCGGGTGCCGCTTGCGAAACGGGGTAACTTCCAGCGTCAGCCCGGTGTGCCGTTCCAGCTTCCACGCACCATAGGATGCCGCGCCCTCGAAAGTGGTGGTCGCTTTGGCAAGGCGCAGGATGTTAAGCGGCTTGCCTGCGCGGCGACGCAGGCTCCACCAGCGCAGTAGGCTGCGGCGCTCGGATTCCGGGAGATGCGGGCGCAGCAGCGTGCCTTCGCAGGTAAATTCCAGCCCCTGCGCCTCCCACGCCAGCGGCAGCAAGCCTTCGAAATGCGCCGGATCGGCGGCGAGGATCGAATTCTCGCGGCCGGGCTTCTCGATCCGGAACTCGGCGCGATAGGTGGCGCGGAACAGCGCGCGCCAGAACTCCTCCGCCGTGCCGGAATCGGGACCCAGCGCCGCCGCCAGCCGGGCGGCAGTCTTCGCTGCTTCGGCAATCGCCGCCCATACCCGCAACCGCGCGGCATCGTCGGCCGACCAGACCAGCGCGCTCGGCTGGACGAAGCGGGCCCAGATCGTCGTGTCGCGCGAGCGCCCGGCGGCCGCGCGGGCGAATTGCTCCAGCGACAGCGCGGCGATCTTGGCGCGCAGCACGATCCCACCATGCGTCCATTCGCGATAGCTCACCCGCGGCCAGATCCGCTCGCGCTGCGGCCCCGGCAGCAGCAGGTAGAAATCTAGTACGCCCTCGAGCGATCCGGTCCGCAAATTGGAGCCGTAGAACAGCACCGCAGCCGCCCCGGCCTCAGCCGCCAGCATCCGCGCGAAAGCGACCACCTCCGCGCGGGGCGATTGCCCGGCCATGGCGGCCACGCGATCTGAGAGCGTTGCGCTCACGCGGTGACGAAGGTGAGTTCCGGCCCCTGCGAGACGAGATAGCTGCCCGCGGGAAAGGCCTCGCCATCGAGGATGAACTGGTCGTCGATGATCATCTCGAAAGCGTCGGCCTGACGCCGATGGAGCCCCGCCTGCTCGAGCCAGCGCGGCTGCCAGCCGGCCAGGATCGCGGGCATGCAGGCCATCAACCGGCGCGCGGGGCGATCCATGACCGCCAGCTTGAGACCAACGCGCAGATCCCCGAACAGCTTGATCCCCAGCGGCATCCGGCGCAGCGTGGAAGCCAGCAGCAGTTCGCGGCGCGCGGGATCCCCGTGTCCGGAGTGCGGCAGGCTTCGCCCCTCGGGAAGCAGGCGCAGATCCATGCCGACGCCGCGCCGCCAGGGGTTTCGATCGCTCCCGAAAACCACTTGCAGCACCCCCCAGGCTGCGGTCATTCCCACAGCGAAACTGTCGAAGAAGCCGTATCGGTGCGCATCCTGTCCGGCGCGGATGCCCAGCGTGAAGGCGCCCGCGCCGAGGATGAAACCCCGCAACGGTGCGCTCTGGCCGTCGAGTGCGGCAATCTCGACCGGACGGCGGGTGACGGTGGTTCCGCTGGTGAAGGCGTCGATCGCATCGCGCAGCGACCAGTCCGCGGGCGCGCCGAGATCGACGTTGAGCGCATTGGTCTTGCCCTTGGGCAGCACCGCCAGCAGCGGCCAGTCGTCGCCGAAAACGCCGTGCCCGCAAGTGAGGACGTCGCGCACCGTCCCGTCGCCGCCGTTGATGATCAGATAGTCGATCCCGCTCGAGGCGAAATCGGCCAGCGCCGCAGCGATCTGGCTGCGCTTCTCGGGCGTCGCCACCATCACGTGATGGCGCTCGCCCAGCGCCAGGTCCTGGCCCTTGTTGCGATGGCTTCGCGGGTTGTAGATCACTCCGATCCGCGCCCGGCGCGAACTCAGCCGCCGCGAATCCGAACGCTGTCGACGCCCTGCACCCGATCGCGACGCGGGTTTGGACGCAGGCAGATCGGCGAATTCGTATATCGAGCTGTTCATACGCGCCTCGACGCTGACCCTTTCCGCTGGCTGGTGGCCACGCGATATAAGCGCGCTGTAGGCGATTGCGAGGCGGTTTGTAACCCAATCGTCATGAGCAGCCATCGATGGCGGCGAGGCCACGGTCCGTCGTGAATCGGGTTGGCTGAGCGAACTCGCCTGCTAGCGGGGGGCGTTCAACCGATAACCCACCATGACAGAGAGAATTGTGATGAAATATCAGATTGCCACCGCCGCAGCTCTGGCCCTTGGCGTGGCTGCCCCCGCGCTGGCACAGCAGCCCGCCACTCCTGCGGCCACCGCTCCCGCGCCCGCCGAGATCGCAGTGGGGACGCAGATCTTCGGTTCCGATGGCGCGGTGATCGGCACCGTGGCACGTATCGAGGGCGATGTTGCGCTGGTTGCCGTGGGCGAGCGCGGCATTCCGATCCCCGCCGCCGCCATCGTCGCCGCGCAAGCCGGTCCGACGGTCAACATCACGCGCAGCGATCTGGTTACCCAATTCGACCGGCAGATGGCGCAGATGGAAGCCCAGCTCGAAGCTGAACTGGTTGCGGGCGCATCTGTCCAGACCGCCGACGGTCAGCCGCTCGGCACGATCCAGTCCCGCGAAGCCGATGCTATCGTCGTCGCCGGGGACATCGGCCAGATGACGCTGTCGAAGCCTATGCTGGCGCTGGGCCCGCAGGGCACGCTGGTCGTGCGGGCGACGATGGAGCAGATCCGGCAAGCGATGGCGCAGAGTGCCGCCGAGGGCTGATCCGGAGCCCGTCTAAGCGAAGGGGCCACCGGCGCGAGCCGGGGCCCCTTTCTTTGGCCCTGCATTCGCGGGGCTACGCAAGCAGTCGCAGAGCTGGCTCGCCGTCCGGCTATTTCAAGACGGATTTTGCGGCTTTCCAGCCCAGGAAAACGAAGATCAGGCTCAGCACGAGAGCGATCACGAAGATGATGATCGCGATATCGGCCAGCGCCCCGGCGATGCCGCCGAAACCGAGAATGGCCGCGACCAGCGCGATGATAGCCAGGGTGATTGCCCATCCGAACATGAGACCGTCTCCGATAGGCTGCGGTCGATCGCACCCCTTCGAATGATGCAACCGGGCGGCAGGAGGTTCGTTCCGGTTCTCGGCTATGGGCCCGGTTCTCGGCTATCGTCCCGGTTCTCGGCTATCCGCGCGTTCGCTCACATCGGATTGCCGTCGCGGTCGCGGAAGATTTCGCGGCGGCCGACGTGGTTGGAGGGGCCCACCAGCCCTTCCTCCTCCATCCGCTCGATCCATTTGGCGGCGGTGTTGTAGCCCACGCCCATCTGGCGCTGGAGCCACGAGCCACTGGCCTTCTGGTTCTCGAACACGATCTGGCAGGCCTGGCGGTATTTGCGCTCCTCGGGATTGTCGCTCGCGGTCAGCTCGTCCTCGAAGGAGAAACCGCCGTCCTCGTTTTCCTCGGTGACCGCGTCGACGTATTCGGGCTTGCCCTGCGCGCGCCAGTGCCCGGCGACCCGTTCGACCTCCTCGTCGCTAACGAAGGGGCCGTGGACGCGGACCATCGCTCCGGTATTGGGCTTGTAGAGCATGTCGCCCTTGCCCAGCAGCTGTTCCGAACCCTGCTCGCCCAGAATTGTGCGGCTGTCGATCCGGCTGGTGACCTTGAAGCTGATCCGCGTGGGCAGGTTGGCCTTGATCACGCCGGTGATGACATCGACCGAGGGGCGCTGCGTCGCCATGATCAGGTGGATGCCCGCCGCGCGGCTCTTCTGGGAAAGCCGCTGGATCAGCACCTCGATCTCCTTGCCGACGGTGACCATGAGATCGGCCAGCTCGTCGACGATCAGCACGATCTGCGGCAGCACCTGATAGTCGAGCTGCTCTTCCTCGTAGAGCTCCTCGCCGGTCTCGGCGTCGAACCCGGTCTGCACCCGGCGGCCCAGCGGAGTGCCCTTGGCGGCGGCGCTGCGGACCTTCTCGTTGAAGGCGTTGATGCTGCGCGAATTGACGCTCGACATCATCCGGTAGCGGTTCTCCATCTCGCCCACCGCCCATTTGAGCGCGCGCAC
>JAHJPT010000293.1 GCA_018819685.1 Alphaproteobacteria bacterium | reverse complement strand
GCAGGCGGCCTTGCCCGGCGTCAACCGCCGCCGCGCCGCCAGGGGCAGCCGCGGGCCGCGCTGGACCAGGGCGCGGCAGACCGCCTTCCTCGCCGCGCTCGCCGAGACGCATTCGGTGGCCGAGGCCGCGCGCAGCGTCGGCATGTCGCGCCAGTCGGCCTACAAGCTTCGAACACGGTTGCGCGAACAACCCTTCGCGATGGCCTGGGACGCGGCCTATGTCTCCGCGCCGCACAGCCTCTACCGCGCCGCGCTCGAACGCGCGATCGCCGGGGTCGAGGTGCCGCATTACGCGGGGGGCGAGCTTGTCGGCACCTCGCGCAAATACGACGAACGGCTGACGCTGGCGCTGCTCGCCATGCCCGCGCCCGCGCGCGCCGCGCTGGGGTTCGACGCGCCCGGCAGCCGCTACAGTCCCGACGATTTTCGCACCCTGCTGCTGCGCGTCGAACACGGCTCCGAGCGCTTCGAGGCGTGGGATACCGAGCGCGCGCGCCGCGCGGACGAGGCGGAGGAAGCGGCGGCGGAGGAGGCGCTGGGCGAGGCGCTCGGGGAGGCGCTCGGGGAGGAAGGGGGTGGGCCAGCCGACGAAGATGACGACGCGCGATGGCAGGAGGAGTGGCGCGCCTGGGAGCGCGAACGGGCGGACCCGCGCCGCCGCACCCCCCTTACCCCCGATGTGTCACCCTGCGACGAGGAATATCCGTAAATACAAGGGTTTGGCTCGTTCGTAAGGGTGACGGCGCTGTCACCCTGTGTCACCCCTTGTCACCCTGGCGATGGTCTCGCAACGGTCTCGGCCCCGCGCGCTCGCCCGGAACTCGCCCGGAACCGGGACCGCTCCCGCCCATTGGTCCCCTATCGCCAATGGAGAAACGCGATGACACCTCCGACCCGAAATCCCGCCGCTGCCGCGCTGCCGGCCGCGCTTGCCGCCAGCCTCGCGCTCGCCGGCTGCGCGCAGACCGCCGCCGAGCCCGAGCCGACCCCGGTGCTGTCGTCCGAGCGGCAATGCTTCTTCACCCGCCAGATCAACGGCTATTCCGAAGCGCCCGACGGGCCGGGCGGCGAGGACCGGCTCTACGTCCGCACCGGGGTGAACGATCGCTTCCTGCTCGAGACCTTCGGTCCGTGCCCCGATCTCGACTGGTCGCTGTCGATCGCGCTCGACACGCGGTTTTCCGGCACCAACCTGTGCAGCGGAGAGACCGTCACCGTGCTGGTGCCGCAGAGCGTCGGCGGGATCACCGACCGCTGCACCGCGCGGGTGCTGGGCAAGGTGGTGGAACCGCGCTCCTGACACCTCAGCCGGGGGTCGAGCGTCCCTCGGCACCGTGGCGGTGGAGCAGAACGTCGAGCAGGGCGGGGCGGCCCTTTCGCTCCCCCGTACGCTCCCCCGTCCGTTCCCACGCGCGTTCGTGGAAGAAGAACACCACCGCGTTCACCAGCGGCTCGACCAGCGCGATCCCGCCCGCCAGCGCCAGCGAGCCGGTGAACAGATAGGCCACGCTGAAGCCCACCAGCAGGTGCAATGCGAGGAAGCTGAGAGTTTTCGAGAGATTGCGGTTCATGTCTCCACGATGCCACAGAAGAGAAATCGTTCCAGACGAATAGTGCGCCCACACTGATCGCGTTGATCGATAAAGGTGGGCGGCGAAGGGTGCGGCCCGGGCTTGCGCGGTCGGCGGCGAAGGGTGCGGCCCGGGCTTGCGCGGTCGGCGGCGACAGGCGATATTCATCGCTGCGGCGGTACAGGCTGCGGCTTTCCCGGACACTCTGGCAGGACACAGCGCTATCCCGGTCGTCGATCACAGCGCTCGCGAGCAGCCGGCCGGACGGCTGGCGCTTCCGCGTTTTCCGCTTCCGCGTTTTCGCGAGGGCTTCCCCCGCCGCGCCGCCGCAGTGGCCGCCGCGCTGGCGATCGAGCTGCTGATCCTGTGGGCGCTGCTCAGCCTAGGGGTCGGCAGCGGGGCCGGCGCGCCCGAGGCTTCCACCATCGCCACCTTCGATGCCCGCACGATGAGCGAGCCCGAGACGGAGCCTGCGCCCGAGATCGAGCCTGCCGAAGCCGCTCCGGCCACGCCGCAGGAGCCTGCCCCGACCACCCCCCAGGTCCAGCCGCAACCTTCGCCCGAAACCGCGACTCCGCCAACGCCGTCGGTCGTGCTGCCCCGCGAGCGGCCGATCTTCGTTCCGCCTGCGCCCCCCGCTCCGCCGCAGCCCGAAGCCTCCCCGGCGCCCTCGCGCGCCACTGCGGTCATCCGCCCGGGCGCGCAATACGGCCCCGCCGATCGGCCCCGCGGCGGCGGTGCGGACAGCGAGGTGGTCGGCGCCGCCCCCGATGGCTCGCCGCTCTACGCCGCGCGCTGGTATCGCGAGCCCAGCCAGCAGGAACTGGCGGGTTATCTGTCGGGCGCGCGTGGTCCGGGCTGGGGGCTGATCGCCTGCCGCACCGCGCCCGACTGGCGGGTGGAGGATTGCGCGATCCTGGGCGAAAGCCCCGCGCAGTCGAACATCGCCACCGCCGCCAAGGCCGCCGCGTGGCAGTTCCTCGTCCGCCCCCCGCGCGTCGGCGGCGAGTATCAGGTCGGCGCCTGGGTGCGGATCAGGATCACCTATGCGATGGCACCGGGGGCGGGTGGATAGAACGGGCGCGCGCAACCGTGGCGGCAGAAACGATTTTCCTACAGGCGTGATTCTGTGGCTCATGCTGCCGGATGATCTGCTCCCGCCGACCCCTCCCGTCGCCCGAACCCGCCGACCTGCGCGAAACAGCCCCTATCGCGCGGCGGCGCGACCGCCTAGGGAGCGGGCATGGCCGATCTCTATCTCAAGGCGCTGGAATCCGAGCGCAAGGCATTGTGGGCGACGTGCCGGCTCAAGGGCCTGCCGCGCGACTCGATGGAGCGCCGGCGCATCGCGCAGATCGACGAGGATATCGCCGCTCACAAGGCGAAGCAGGCGAAGAAGCAGCCGGGCTGAACGGGCGGGGCGGAAGCAGCGTCGGATGGCAGCCCGCGCGGCTCAGCCGTTCCTCATGTTCTCCAGCCCCTTGATCCCGCCCGGCTTGGTGCTGGGATTGGAGGCGTTCTGCTTGGGCCCCTTGTCGGCCTTGGGCTTGCGCGTCTCGCGGGTCTTCTTCTGTTGGCCCTTGGCCATGGCTCGTTCCAATCGGGCGGGATGCCCAAGCGGCCTCTACGCCGCTTTGAGCGCCCGGTCGCAGAAAATCGCCACAGGAAAGCGTCACGTGCATCACGCCCAATCGCCTGCGGGAACCGGCTGCGGCTTGGATCGCTGAGCTTCGATGAAGCTCGTCGCGCTCCCGCTCGCCCTTGTTCTCGCTACCGCAGCCTGCTCGCCCGATGCGCAGGAGACGACGGTGGTCGAAACCGTGGAGGGCGATGCCGCCGGCTCTGCGGGCCCGGCAGCGACCGTCGAAGCCGGTGCAGGGACGCTCACCCCTGCCGGGCTTGGCGATCTCCGCATCGGCCGGCAGGTTCCCGCAGGCAGCAGCTTCGCCGAGCGCGGCGCGCAGATCCCCGGCACCGATTGTCGCACGGTTTCGTCCCCCGACTATCCCGGGGTTCACGCCATGACCGTGGACGGCGAGGTGCGCCGGATCACGGTGTCGGAGGAGTCGCCGGTGAAGCTGGCCGAAGGGATCGGCGCGGGATCGAGCGAGGCCGAGTTGCGCGCCGCCTTTCCCGGCTTCGTGGAGAGCCCGCACAAATATCTCGCCGCGCCGGGCAAATATCTCACCCAGCCGGGCAGCGACCCGCGGCTCCATTTCGAGATCGACACCGACCGGAAGGTGAGCCTGATCCACGTCGGCGCGCTGCCCGAACTGACCTGGGTCGAAGGCTGTGCATAGGAAATGTGGGCGCTTTTCCGTAGCTTGATATAGGTTGGAATTGGCTCGTCGCCATATTTTCGCCTTTTTCGGAACCGGCCCTGTCTTGAGCCGTAGATGGGCCGAGGGCGCGGGCTATACGCCGCATATCCGGCAGGCCGCGCTACCCTCCGAAAGAAGGAAAAATTTCCATGAACAAGTTCACCATAGCCCTTGCTTCCGCCGCCTCGCTGGCCATCGTCGCCTGCGCGGAAGAGCCCGCCGACACGACCGCGATGGACGAAGCCGCCTTGGCCGACCAGACGGTCAATGACGATGCGATGATGGGCGAGACCCGCAACATCGTCGAAGTCGCGCAGAGCAATCCCGATTTCTCGACCCTGGTTTCGGCCGTGACCACCGCCAACCTCGGCGACACGCTTTCGGGCGAAGGTCCCTACACCGTGTTCGCGCCGACCAACGCCGCCTTCGAGAAGATCCCGCAGGCGACCCGCGACGAACTGATGAGCGAAGCCGGTCGGGAAGACCTGACCAATATCCTCACCTATCACGTCGTCGAAGGCGAGACCTCCGCCGCCGCGCTCACTGCGGCGATCGAAGCCGCCGGTGCGGATGGTTACGAACTCACCACCGTCAACGGTGCCACTCTCACTGCGACGATGGATGGCGGCAATGTCATCCTGACCGATGCAGCGGGCAACACCGCCACCGTGACCGCGACCGATGTCGACGCGTCGAACGGCGTCGTCCATGCGATCGACACGGTTCTGATGCCGGCGTAATGGCCGCCTGACAAAGTGATAAACCGCTAGGGGGCGGGTCCTGCCAAGACAGGGCCCGCCTCTTGCGTTTCCGGCGCCACCGGGACATTCGCGAGGGGTATTAAAGCCAGATGCAAGGAACCGTCATGCCGACAGATAGCCGTTCTTTCGCCCCGAAACTCCGGCGCAGGCTCCTTCTCGCGACGCTGCCGCTGGTGCTCGGGGCCTGCCAGAGCGGCGCGGATGCCGAGGGGCAGGTGCAGAGCTACGACGGGATCGCGGCCGACGAGACCATCCACTTCACCGGTACCGAACCCTTCTGGGGCGGCGAAAGCGCGGGCGGGACGCTCACCTACAGCACCCCCGAGAACATCGACGGCCGCACCATTTCGGTCGAACGTTTCGCCGGGAACAACGGACTGGCGCTGGCGGGCGAACTCGAGGGGGCGGAGTTCGACATGACCGTGACCCCGGGCGAATGCTCGGACGGGATGAGCGACCGGACCTATCCCTTCGTCGCGACGCTGAAGATCGGCGAAGAGACGCGCTTCGGCTGCGCCTGGACCGATCGCCAGCCCTTCGCCGGTAGCGAAGCGCCCTGAGTGCGCGCGGGATGAGAGCGGTGCCCGATCTCCCTCGCTGGCTGGGACTTGCCGGCCTGCTGCCGCAGATCGCTCTGGTCGCCGCGCTCTATGTCGGACCTCCGGAATGGTACGAAGCTGCCGTGCTGCTCGCCTATCTCTACGCGGGGCTGATCTTCGCCTTTCTGGGCGGGACCTGGTGGGGCATCGCCGCCTGCGCACCCGCCGCACAGCGTCGCCGCACGCATGGCTGGGTGTGGATCGCAGCCGTCCTGCCCAGCCTGATCGTCTTCGCCGGGCTGGTCCCGCCGCTGCTGGGTTCGCTGCCGATCGAACCTTCGCTGGTCGCGCTGGGCGGGGGCCTGCTGATCAGTCCGGCGGTCGATGCGCGGCTCGGGGCGCTGGCGCCGCGCTGGTGGATGGGCCTGCGGCTGCCGCTGTCGGTCGGGCTGGGCGCGCTGACGATCGGTGCCGCGCTGGCCTAGTCTTCGCGTGCCACCCCCGCGCGATCGAGTTCGGGCCGCAACCGCCCGGTCAGCCCCAACCACCACATCTTGAAATCCGCCGCCAGGCTCCACAGCGGATAGGTGAAGGTGGCGGGGCGGTTCTTCTCGACCGTGAAATGCGCGATCCAGGCGAAGAAATAGCCCGCCAGCGGAAGCGCCAAGAGCAGCAGCCACCGCCCGCTCAGCAGCGCCGCGATGGCGAGCGCCACCACCAGCGTCGTCCCGATGTAGTGCAGCATTCGCGTCCGCGGCCGGGAATGTTCGCGCAGGTAATAGGGCCAGAATTCGGCGAAGCTAGTATAGAGGCGGGCCATCGCCGGACAATGAGGGGAACCTCGGCGCCGGTCAATCGTCGAACGCGGGACCCAGCAACCGAGGGAACAATTCGATTTCCCAACCGTGATAAACAAATGTTATCTGCAAGCTTCCAACCGATTATCGAGCGCCGGACAGGATTCATCCCGTGAAAGACGACACCGACCCCAGGGCATCGCGCCCGGCGCAGTCCTATACCGCCTTCGACGAGCCCGGCGATCGCATCGGGGTCGAGCACGCCGCGGATGCCTTTCCGGGTTCGCCCGGCATGCTGTTCAAGCAGGCCATGGCGCAGACCCGGATGTCGATCTGCCTCACCGATCCGCATCTCGAGGACAATCCGATCGTGTTCGCCAATCGCGCGTTTCGGGAGCTGACCGGATATGAGGACGACGAGCTGGTCGGTCGCAACTGCCGCTTCCTGCAAGGGCCCAAGACCGATCCGGCGCCGATCGCCGCCATGCGCGAGGCGATCGCCAACGAGGACGTGGTGATCGTCGAACTGCTCAACTACCGCAAGGATGGCTCCACCTTCTGGAACGCGCTCCACCTGGGCCCGATCTACGACGAGACCGGCAAGCTCGCCTATTTCTTCGGCAGCCAGTGGGATGTCACCGATCTGCGGGTGGCGCGGGCGGAGGAGCAGCACGCCCGGATGATGGCGCGCGAATTGTCGCACCGGATGAAGAACATGTTCGCGGTCATATCGGGCATCGTAAACGTGACGGGGCGGATGCGCGGCGTCCAGCGCGAAGCGGCCGAGATCAACGATCGAATCCAGGCGCTCGGCCGTGCCTATGAAACCACGCTGGACGATGCGGCGAGCGGCACGATCGAGATCGGCAACGCGATCCATGCGATCCTCGACCCCTACGGTCGCAAGGGTGCCCCGCTCGAACTGACGGGCAATGGCGCCCGCGTGCCCTTTTCGGTGGTTTCCATCGTCGGCCTCGTGCTGCACGAACTTGCCGCCAATGCGACCAAATACGGGGCCTGGGTGACCGATGCCGGCTCGGTCCGCGTGGACTGGAATTCGCCCGGTCCCGACGAGACGCTGATTATCGAGTGGTCCGAAAGCGGCGGGCCGCCGATCGATCCCGGTTCCATCGAGCTGGGCACCGGCAGCGCCATCGTCGACCGGATCCTGCGCGCCGCATCGGGCAATATCGAGCGCCGCTGGAACCCCCTCGGCTTCGAGGCGATTGTTACCATACCGCTAGGGGGATAGGACCGGGATTTGAGCGACACACTTACGATCTTGCTCGTCGACGACGAACCGCTGATCCTGATGGATCTCGAGATGGCGGCCGAGGACCGCGGCTTCGAATATGTCAGCGCGCCTTCGGTGGAGCGGGCGCTGGCGCTGATCGAGGGGGGCAACCCCGCGATCGATCTGGCGATCCTGGATTTCACCTTGCTGCACGGCACCGACTGCCTGCCGATCGCGCGCCGGCTCGAGCAACGCGGCATCCCCTACATCGTCCACTCGGGCGATCTCGATCGCAGCGAGGAAGGCCTCGGCGAATTGCGCGCCGTGCTCGTGCCCAAACCCGCGCCCTCCGACAAGGTCATCGGCGCGGCACTGGTCGAGATGCGCAGCGGCGGCGACCACGGTGCGCCGCTCGCCGCTCATTAGGGCATCCGGTCAGAACAGGCCCGGAACCTCGCGCTGCGCCGCGTTGGGACGCTCGGGCTGGAGCAGCACCCGGCGGTCGCCGGCACGCTGGAGGCCGCGGTCCTGCCCGCCGGCAATCGCCGTGCAACTGCGACCTGCGAGGAAGTCGAGCGCAACGCTGATCGAGGCTTCGGCCGGATCGCCGAGCTGGTTGAAGATGCCGTCGTTGGCAGCGCAGGTGTTGGGCATCACCGGAGCCAGGCCGCTGAAATACTCGCCCTGATCGGCGGCATTTGTGGTCTTGAAGGCCACCGCCCGCAGACGGTCGTCGCATGCCGAGCGATCGAACGCGAACTGCCCGACCGGCTTGCCGTAGGTGTTGGTCCCCACCAGCGCCAGATCGGTTCCGAGATAGGGGATGAAGGAATTGGTCACCAGCTCGCTTGCCGAGGCGGTGCCACCGCGGCCGATCACCGCGACCCTGGTCGCCGCGATTGCCTCCGGCTGCGCCTGGAACAGTTCGGTTTCGTTCTCCGCCGATTTGGACGGGCGCAGGATGGTCTTGCTGAAGACCTGCCCCTCGCGCCCGCGGGCCATCAGATCGCCGAGCAGTTCGGCGACCGAAACCAGCCCGCCGCCATTGTAGCGCAGATCGAGGATGACCTTGTCGATCCCGGCGCTGCGGAATTGCGCAAATGCGGTGCGTAGCTGCGGACCGGCGTCCTCGACGATAAAGGTGCGCAGATTGATATAGCCGACCTGTCCGGTCCCATCGGCGAGGATTCGCACACCGTAACGGTCGGAGATCGGATCGAGCGAGAACTCGGTCTTGGCGATGGTCGCGCTGCGCTGCACGCCGCCGACGTCGCGGAAGCCGAGCGTCCGGCTCACCCCGGGATTCGAAGGACCGAGGGCATCGATGACCGCGCCGGGTCCACCTGCGGCCATCAGGCTGGCCACCGTCGCTCCATCGATCGAGAGCAATTCGGTGCCGCGATCGATCCCGACGGGCAGGGCTGGCGCGTTCTCGAAGGATTCCAGGACGAAGACGCGATTGGCGCCGGTATCGTAGCCCAGTCGCACGCCGAAGCCGGCGTTCGACCCGCTGTTGATCAGCTCGTTCTCCTCCTCGATCGAGGTGATGTAGGTGAAGAAGCGATCCTTGTTCTGCGCGCGAGCCGGCGCGACCAGAGCATCGATATAGCTTTGCAGGTCCGTATAAGCGGCCGGATTGACGTTGGAGGCCAGCAGATCGGGAAAGAGATACCATTCGTCGAGCACGTCGCGGACGAATTGCTGGCGATTGGCGAGCGAGCACGGGTCGCTGGCCGTCCCGCCGCCGCCGGAGCTTCCCGTGCCTCCGCCCGCCGTCGGTGCGGTCGGCGAACTGCCGTCGCCACCGCAGGCGGCGAGCGCGACGGCAAGGGTGGCGGACAGAAGCGTGCGAGCAATCGTCATGGATGCGACTCCGGGAATAGGGCGGCAAGATGCCGTAACGAGGCCAAGGCATCCGGAGGCTGCCGAAACAACTCCCCGAGAGCGAGCGTTAGTGCCAAACAGCGGAGGATCAGGCAAGTTCGCGCTGCCCCAACGGCCGAATTGCAGGATTCCGGGGTAAAAACCGTGCATATTCCCCCACAGGGCATGGTTTCGTGGCAAGAGGACGCCCACACGGAACGGATGAATCGAAGGAGTTTCGCATGAGTGGCGCTGCGTGGCTGGATAGCGCAGTCGGTGGTCCCAAGCCCGCCGGCGATCTGGTGATGGCCCGGGTGGGCTCCGAGAAGACGCTCGGTCGCTCCGGGTTTGCGCTCAAGAGCCCGGCATTCGAGCATGGCGGCGAACTGGATCCCAGCTTCACCGCCTGCGAGGAGGCCTCGGTCGCCCCCCCGCTCGAATGGACTGCGCCTCCCCCGGGTTCGCAGGAACTCGTCCTGATCGTCGAGGATGTCGACGGGCCCGAGGGCAAGCCTAATCTGCACTGGCTGGTCTGGGGGCTGGCACCACAACGCGGCAAGCTGCTCGAGGGCGAGGCGCCGCCGCGCGTCGGAAAAAACGCGCTGGGCAATTCCGAATGGCTGTTGCCCAATCCGCCGATCGGCGACGAGCACCGCTATGTCTTTCAGCTGTTCGCGCTCGATCTGCCGCTGACCACCATGCCCGGCGCGACGCTCGATCAAATGATCAAGCAGATCGACGGCCATGTCACGGCCTGCGCGCTGCTGACCGGGCGGTTCGAGGGGCATGAGATCGAGGAATGGGATGTCTCTGACGATCTTTGAGCAGGCGATCTTCGAGAAGAATACCCGGAGACCGGCGAGCCGGCCCGGGAATACAAGCAAGACTGACCGAGAAAGGAACTACAATGGCTGGTAAGAACAACGCCCTGCAGAAACCCGTGACGCTGTCGCCGGAGCTGGAGAACGTGGTCGGCAAGGGTCCGATGACCCGCGCTCAGGTGACCTCGAAGGTGTGGGAGCACATCAAGGCGAACGATCTGCAGGATTCCAAGGATCGCCGCATGATCAACCCCGACGACAAGCTCGGCGCCGTGATCGGCAAGGAGCAGATTTCCATGTTCAAGATGACGGGCGCCGTCTCGAAGCACATGAGCTGAACGCACTACCGGCGGCGGAAGGGCCAGTCCAGGACGCCGCCGGTCCACAGCGCCAGCCACACCAATAGCGGCTGCGCGAACATCCGCGGGATGTGATAGGCAAGGCCGAGCCCGCCGTCGCCGCGCGTCATGTCGAGCGCGAAATGATTGATGTTGGCGGGGAAGACCATGACGGCGTAGAGCGCAAGGCCCATCGCGCCCAATCGACGCAGCTTCGCCGACCAAGGCTGCACCAAAGCCGCTGCGCCAAATAGCTCAGCAATTCCGGTCCAGAACACGACCGCATCGGGCAGCCACACCCAGGCCGGCATGATCGTCAGGAACGGCTGCGGCGCGGCAAGGTGCAAGATGCCGGCCGCTGCGTAGCCGACCGCCAGAAACACGCGAAGCGCCCGTCGAGCGTTCATCCTCGGCTATGGAGTAGGCAGCCTTCGCCTGCTGGCAAAATCACCAGAGCGATGCTTGCGAGGTCGGGCGAGGAAATCGGGCCGAAGAGCGCGCTACCGGCACTTGCGCAAGTCAATCGTCGTCGTCGGCATGTTCCGGGAGTCCGTCGAGATCGGTCGAGGCATAATCCTCCAGCTCGTCCTCCGACATGGAATCATACATCTGCTTGGAGGCCCCTTGCAGGTCCGAGACCTTGGTGTCGCCGCGCTTGGCGGAGAGGGCGGCGCCGGCGGCGCGTTGCTGTGCTTTGGATTTGGCTGGCATTAGCTGTTCTCCGCTTGAAGTTCGCTGCCAAGCTTGAGGACCTCGTCCCCATCGTCCTGTTTGATCAGATACGCCGGGTTGTCGCTGTCGCCATTCCTGGTGATCTCGCTACCCTTGAGGGTACGGGTAACGTCGCGCTCGAAACGTTCCGCGATCTGCCCGGTCGCGGTTCCGCTGCCCCAGTTCCACCGGACATGCTGCCCGGTCTGAAAGCTGTTGGAATTGCTCATCTCGGATCTCCGCTTGGTGCAGAAGATCAATCGCTCCGGCGCGTCCAAGGTTCCGAAAAGTCCCGAGCCCGTTGTTCGGGGCAAGCGGGCATCGGGTTACGCGGGCGGGGGGTTACGCGGGCGGTGCGATCAGTTTTCGATCGTATCGAGCGGCGTCTCGGGCTCTTCGCCGGGCGATTCCATCTCGGTCACGTCTTCGCCGATGATGGAATCGGTCTGGTTGCCCTCGTCTTCATCCGTGGCGGCTTCGATCGTCCCACTGACTGTGGCTTCTTCCTCGACATCGCCTTGCGTCGCGGCGCCGAAGATCCAGATGGCCGACAGCAGCACGACCGCCGCGAGAGTGCTGACCACCAGCACCCAACGAACCACGCCTTCCTTCGACCCGCCGCTGGCTTCGGTCTCGGAGACATGAACTTCGTTTCCATCATTGTGCATCGGGATACGCTCCTGCTTTCGTCGTTTGCGCGCGTCGGTTTCGTCCAACGCGGGCTGGATCACTCATGTTACCTTTGGCCGCTGGCGTCAATCGCGCAGCAGATCGTTGATCGCGGTCTTCTCGCGCGTCTGGGCGTCGACCGTCTTGACGATCACCGCGCAGGCCAGCGAAGGGCCGCCCCCATGCTCTTTGGCGGCAGCGGGGAGGGTGCCGGGCACCACGACCGAGTACGGCGGCACCGCACCGCGGGTGATCGCGCCGCTCGCACGATCGACGATCTTGGTCGACTGGGTGATGAACACCCCCATGGCGATCACCGAACCCTCGCCGACGACCACGCCCTCGACGATCTCCGAACGCGCTCCGATGAAGCAATTGTCCCCGATGATCGTGGGGTTGGCCTGCATCGGCTCGAGCACGCCGCCGATCCCCGCTCCGGCCGAGATATGGCAGTTCTCGCCGATCTGCGCGCAGGAGCCGATCGAGGCCCAGGTATCGACCATGGTCCCCTTGCCGACATAGGCGCCGATATTGACGAAACTGGGCATCAGCACGCATCCCGGCGCGATATAGGCGCCCTGCCGGGCGATCGCGCCGGGAACCACGCGGAAGCCGGCGGCGGCAAAGCGCGCATCGTCCCAACCGGCAAATTTGCTCGGCACCTTGTCATAGGCCGGGTGGCCTGCCGAGCCGCCTGCCATAACCCGGTTCTCGTTGAGGCGGAAGGACAGCAGCACGGCCTTCTTGAGCCATTGATTGACCTGCCAGCCGCCCTGTCCATCGGGCTGGGCCACGCGCGCTTCGCCGCTGTCGATCAGCGCCAGCGCAGCATCGACCTGTTCGCGCACGGCGCTGCTCTTCGGAGTGATCGCGGCGCGGTCTTCCCAGGCCTGTTCGATGGCGGCGGCGAGTTGCTGGGTCATGGTGGGCCTGTCCTTGATGGATGGAATGTCGGGCGTGCTGTTAGGGGGCAGCGGAGCAAGGGGCAAGCCGCGCTCCGCCATCCTTGCCTTGCGCGCCGGGGCAAGGCCTTATGCCGTCGTTAACCCACCGGCCATGCCTTCGCGCCTAGGTACGATGTGAAAGGGTATGCAGATGTCGAGCGGTCACAAATCTTGCGTTGTTCTTCGCACCGGGGCAGCACTCGCACCGCTCGCCTTGCTGGTCGCATGCGGCGGCGGCGGATCGGGAGGCATATCCAGCACCCCTGTGCCGCAACCGACACCGACCCCTACGCCGACACCAACGCCGACACCGACACCCACTCCAACGCCCACCACGAACTACAATACCGAGGAGTTCCGGCTGTCGGACGGCCCGGACCAGCACGGTGCGGTCACCGCCTGGACGCAGGGAACCACCGGGAAGGGCTCGCTCATTGCGATCATCGACACCGGGATCGACCGCGACAGCCCGGAGTTCCTCGGCCGCATCCATCCCGACTCGCGCGACGTAGCCGCCGATCGCGGGTTCGAGGCGGAGGACGATCACGGCACCAACGTCGCGCTGGTTGCGGCGGCGGCGCGCAACGACAGCGGCGTTCTCGGTATTGCCTTCGATGCGGACCTGCTCGTGCTGCGCGCGGATCGGGTCGGGAGCTGTGCGACCGACACCCCCGACGACACCGCATTGGGGTGCAATTTCCTCGACGACGACATCGCCACCGGGATCGACCAAGCGGTGAAGTCGGGCGCTTCGGTGGTCAATCTCAGCCTCGGTGGCGGCAATCCCGGCTCGCGGGTTCTCGCCGCCGTCGCGCGCGCATCCGCAGCGGGCGTGGTTGTGGTGGTCGCGGCGGGCAATTCCGGGGACGGGAGCACCAGCGGAGTCGACCCCGGCCAGCCGACCGACTTCGCGCGCGGTATCCGCGATGCTGGCGGTGACAACGTCATCATCGTCGGTTCGATAGGCGAGGGTTTCCAGCTATCGAGCTTCAGCCAGCGCGCAGGCAGCGAGGCGGACTGGTATCTGACCGCCCGGGGAGAGCGCATCTGCTGCGTCTATGAGGACGGAGAGGTTTTCGTCGGCCAGGATGCGGACGGCAGCTTTCGCCTGCTGTTTTCGGGCACCAGCTTCGCGACCCCGCAGGTGGCGGGGGCGGTGGCGCTGCTCAGGCAGGCCTTCCCCAATCTGACGGGCCGCCAAATAGTGGAAATCCTTCTCCAATCGGCGCAGGATCTGGGAACGACCGGGGTCGATGCGACCTATGGCCGCGGCAGTCTCGATATCGCCGCCGCTTTCGCGCCCAGCGGCACGACCACGCTCGCGGGTGGCACCACTATCGTGCGGATCGGGGAGACCGCCGCCGTCGGCTCCGCTGCGATGGGCGACGCCTTCGCGGCGCCGCAGAATCTGCAAGCCGTGCTGCTCGACCAATATCGCCGCGCCTATGGGTTCAACTATGGCACGGGCCTGCGCGGCGCGGTGCCCGACTTCAAGCTGCACGGCGCGCTCCAGCAAGGGCACCAGCATCTGGCGCTGGGGACCGAGCGCCTATCGCTTGCCTTCACCGTCGACGAGCGGCCGTTCGATGCGCAGATCAGCATGGCGCGGCAGCTCAATCTCACCACCAGCGAGGCCGAAGGCGCGCGGGTGCTGGCGGCCCGCGTGCTGGCGCGGATCGCGCCGGATGTGGAGGTCGGCTTCGCGCTGCGCGAAGGGGCGCAGGGTCTGACCGCGCAATTGCAGGGCTCGTCGCAACCCGCCTTCCTGATCGCGCACGACGCGACCGGCGATACCGGGTTCGCGCGCAGCAGCGACGCCGGCTTTGCGCTGCGGCAGCAGTTCGGGAGCTGGGGCCTCACCGCCAGCGCAGAGACCGGCGAGGCATGGCTCGGCAATTACCGCGACGGACGCGATATGCTTGGCACCCCGCGCGAACGGCATGCCACCCGCAGCCTCGGCCTGTCCGCCGATCGCAGCTTCGGTCCGCTCGACACCGTGTTCGGCCTCACCTGGCTGCAGGAGGATGCGACCATGCTGGGTAGCTTCCTCAGCGACAGCTTTGGCGCGAACGGCGCGGACACGCTCTTTCTCGACACCTCCACCGCGATCGATCTTCCATCGGGCTGGCAGTTGGGAGCGAGCTATCGTCACGGCTTCACCCGCCCGCGCGAGAGCGGGCTGATCGCAGCGAGCTCGGGATTCCGGAGCAACGCCTGGTCGCTCGACCTGTCGCGCGGCGATCTGTTCGCCAGCGGCGACAGCTTCGGCCTCCGTCTCGCGCAGCCGCTGCGGGTGACCGGTGGCGGGATCGATGTGACGCTACCGGTGAGCTACGATTACGCTGCCCAGACCGCCGGTTTCGGCACCCGCCGCCTGTCGCTCAGCCCCATCGGGCGCGAGACCGTCGGCGAGGTCGGCTGGCGCGGCCCCTTCGCCCATGGCCGGGCCAGCGCCAGCGTCTATTATCGCACCGATCCCGGCCATTACGCCGCCGCCCCCGACGATGCGGGCGTGGCGGTCACCTGGCGCAAGGGGTTCTAGGCGGGCATCCCGGCGCGCAGAGCGAACTCATGCGCGCGCTGGACCAGCGGAACCACGCGTTCGCTCATCTCCTTCGCATGAGCGGATGACGCCGTTCCGTCGATCACGCGCTTCTTGATGCCCTGGATGATGCCCGCGAGCCGGAACAGATTGTAGGCGAAATACCAGTCCATCGGCGGAACCGGGAAGCCGGTGCGCGCGACATAGCGCTCGACCGCTTCGTCCTGCGACGGGATACCCAGTTCGGCGAGATCGAGACCCTGAAGTCCGGCGCGGCCATCGCCCGGATTGTGCCAGTTGAGCATCAGATAGCTGAAGTCGGCGATCGGATCGCCCAGCGTCGACAATTCCCAGTCGAGCACCGCGAGCACCCGCGAGGCGTCCTTCTCGAAGATTATGTTGTCGAGCCGGTAGTCGCCATGGACCACGGAGGACTGATGCTGCGGCGGGATCGTCTGCGGCAGCCATTCGATCAGCCGGTCCATCTCGGGGATCGTCTCGGTTTCCGACAGTCTGTACTGCTTCGACCAGCGGCCGATCTGGCGCGCGCAGTAATCCTCCGACTTACCGAAATCGCCCAGGCCGATGGCTTCGGGATCCTTCATGTGAAGGTCCGCCATGGTATCGATCATCGCGTGGTAGATCGCCCGGCGTTCTTCGGGTGTGCTGTCGGGCAGGGCGCCGTTCCACAGATTGCGCCCATCGGCGAGCCCCATCACGAAGAACATCGAGCCGATGACTTCGGGATCCTCGCACAGTCCGTAGGTCTTCGGCACCGGGAAGCCGGTGGGCCCCAGTGCCGCCATCGCCTTGTACTCGCGATCGACCGCATGGGCGCTGGGTAGCAGCTTGCCGAACGGCTGGCGCCGCAGCACGTAGGACTGCTTTGGCGTATCGATCCGGTAGGTCGGATTGGACTGGCCGCCCTTGAACTTCGAATATTCGATGGGGCCTTTAAACCCCTCGACATTCGCGGCAAACCATTGGCCGAGCCGGTCCAGATCGAGCCGGTCGTTGTCGGTCACCGCGACGGTGCCGACCATCTCCTTGTCGAAATCGATTCCCATCAGTCGAACACTATCACGCTGCGTGCGGAATGGCCGTTGCGCATGGTGTCGAACCCTTTGTTGATATCCTCGAGCGCAATGCGCTCCGAGATGATCGTGTCGAGATCGAGCAGGCCGCGCATGTAGAAATCGACCAGCCGCGGCAGATCGACCGGGAAGTGGTTCATCCCCATGATCGCCCCCTGGAGCTTCTTGCCGCTGAGCAGATCCATCGCCCCGAGCCCGACCTTGCAGTCGAGCGGCATCATGCCGAGGATCGTGGCCATGCCGCCGCGGCGCAGGATTTTGACCGACAGATCGGCGCTTGCCTGGCGGCCGACCGCTTCGATCGCGTGATGGACGCCGCCGCGCGAGATCTTCATGACCTGCTCGACCGCATCGTCCGCCATCGCGTCGATGGTGTGGGTCGCGCCCAGCACCTTGGCCAGCTCGCGCTTCTCGGGGATCGGATCGATCGCGATGACCTGGCCCGCCCCGGCGATCCGCGCCGCGTTGATCGCGGCGAGACCGACCCCGCCGCAGCCGATCACAGCGACCGATTCGCCGGGCACCACCGAGCAGGCGTTGAAGACCGCGCCCGCGCCGGTCGTCACCGCGCAGCCGATCACCGCCGCCCGGTCGAGCGGCATGTCCTTGTCGATGGCGACGCAGGCATGTTCGTGGATCAGCATCTGTTCGGCGAAGGCCGACAGATTCAGCATCTGCGCGACCGTCTCGTCGCCGCCGGCACGGGTGATGCGCGGTCCCTGGGTCTGGTCGCGGCGGGTGTCGGCACCCATGCACAGCGCCATCCGGCCGGTGACGCAGAACTCGCAATGGCCGCAGAAGGCCGAGAGGCAGGTGACCACATGGTCGCCCGGCTTGACCGTCTTGACCTCGGAACCGACCGCGCGGACCACGCCCGCCGCCTCGTGGCCCGGGATCGCGGGCATGGGGTGCGGATAGGCGCCGTCGATGAAGTGCAGGTCCGAATGACACAGCCCGCAGGCCTTCGTGTCGATCAGCACCTCATGCGGCAGCGGATCGGCGAGTTCGACCTCGCCGATCGTGAGCTTGCCGACAGACTCGAGAATTGCAGCCTTGGCCATCAGCGAGTTGCTCCCATGTCGCCAGAGCTCATCCGGTCGTCGTTCCGAGCCGGTCCCTTACCGTCGCGCAGGGCATTAGCGCTGGGACCTTCCTGCGGCGCGTGCTTGGCGAATTCCATCCGCGCGATCGAGCGGGCGTGGCCCTCGTCGGGCCCGTCCGCCAGCCGCAGCGTGCGCTGATGGGCGTAGGCGTTGGCGAGCCCGTAGTCGTTCGACACGCCGCCGCCGCCATGCGCCTGGATGGCATCGTCGATGATCTTGAGCGCCATGTTGGGCGCCTGGACCTTGATCATGGCGATTTCCTGCTTGGCGCTCTTGTTGCCGACCTTGTCCATCATGTCGGCGGCCTTGAGGCACAGCAGGCGGGTCATGTCGATGTCGATCCGGGCGCGTGCGACGCGTTCCTCCCAGACCGAATGCTTGTAGATCG
>JAHJPT010000292.1 GCA_018819685.1 Alphaproteobacteria bacterium | reverse complement strand
AGCTGGAGGCTTTCCAATATTTCGACGGCGCGCGGGGACAGCGGCACACGATGCTCTTTCGCGGCCTTCATGCGCTCGGCTGGGACTGTCCAAATCGCTTTGGCCAAATCGACCTCTGCCCATGTTGCGCCGATCACCTCCCCAGAGCGGGCAGCCGTAAGAATGACAAACTCCAACGCCAGACCCGCGACGGCCTGCCGTGCGTGCAGTGACTGAATGAATGCCGGAATTTCATCGTAAGGCAGTGCCTTGTGATGGCCGCGCGACAAGCGGGTGCGAGTGGGTAGGACTTGCGAAAGGTGCCCGCGCCAGCGGGCGGGGTTCTCGCCTTGCCGATAGCCGCGCGCTTTGGCGTTATCGAGCACGGTTTCGATGCGCCCACGAATGCGGCTGGCAGTCTCGGCTTTCCCCTTCCAGATTGGCTCCAGAATTGTGAGCACATGCGCCGTTTCAATATCAGCAACGGGTAAGTCGCCAATGACGGGATAGACGTAGGTGTCGAGCGTGTTGCGCCATTGCTGGCGATGCTTGGGATTGCGCCAGCTGTCCTCGTTCGCAGCGATATAAGCGGCTGCAACATCGCGGAAGGTTATTCCCGCCATTTTGACAGCCTGAGCCGTCGCAAGTGCCTCAGCAGCCACCCGGTCCCGTTGCTCCAGTGGATCGACGCCCGACTTAACCCTGAGCCGTAGTGCAGCCGCTTCGTCGCGAGCATCGGCAAGGGACAAGCCCCCTTGCCCAGCCGCGCCAAGGCCAACGTCACGTGATTTGCCATTGAGCATGAAACGAAAGACCCATGAGCGGGCACCGCTAGGCTTCACCAACAAATGCAGGCCAGCACCGTCCGCATGGCGTCCTGGCTTGGCGTTCTTCACTGCCAAGGGAGTCAGTGCGTTGCTTAGCTTCTTTGGCATGTCGGCTCCCTGTCAGGGGATCGAACCCAGCCGCCATAGCCATTCCGGCTAGCCATGCTCATCGTTCCCACAACCGTTCCCCGATAATAGCGCGGTTTTATGGGAACGCAATGGGACAGATGCGGACGACTCGAGGGAGGCTGGGAGCCTAAATGCCCGTATTTAAGGGGCTTGAACGACTGATCCGGACGGATTCGGCTGACAGTATGACGGACACCCTGTCCGCCACTGCTGCTCGCCTATCCGTTCCGATGGTTACCTCTTCTTGTTGACCAGCGATTGGTCGCGGCGCTGCTGGAGCGGGTAGTCCTGCGCCTTGACGCTGGACTGGTGCTTGAGGGCACTGTGATCCTCGACGATGCCGCCATCGCGGTCGCCCAGATCCTCGTCCTTCTCGCCTTGCGGATCGTCGTCGATTTCATATTCCATCTGTGTTCTCCTCGCAGGTTGAACCCATGAGGAGGCAAACCGGCCCGAGTGCTGGCGACGAGCCGATGGATTGTTGCGCCAGGCCGCAGCCAGTTGGCTTCAGATATGCAGTGCGCGGTCGTAGGCGGCGAGCACGCTTTCGTGCATCATCTCGGAAAGCGTAGGATGCGGGAAGACCGTCTGCATCAGTTCGGCCTCGGTGGTCTCGAGCTGCTTGCCTACCGTATAGCCCTGAATAAGCTCGGTAACTTCGGCGCCGATCATATGCGCACCGAGCAATTCGCCGGTCGCAGCGTCGAAGACGGTCTTCACGAAGCCCTCCGCCTCTCCCAGCGCGATCGCCTTGCCGTTGCCGATGAACGGGAAGCTGCCGACCCGGACCTGGTGCCCGTCCGCTTTCGCCTTGGCTTCGGTCAGACCGACGCTGGCGATCTGCGGATGGCAATAGGTGCAGCCCGGAATGTTGGCCCGGTCGAGCGGGTGCGGGTGCATCTCCTTGTTTCCGAGCTCCTGCGCGATAGCCTCGGCGGCGGTGACCCCCTCGTGGCTCGCCTTGTGCGCCAGCCAGGGCCCCGGCGTGCAGTCGCCGATCGCCCACAGGCCCTTGGACTTGGTGCGGCCATAGGGATCGATCTGGATGAAGCCGCGGTCCATTTCGGCCAGCTTCTCGAGCCCCACCTCCTCGGTGTTCGCGACGATGCCGATGGCGACGATCACATGGCTGAACTCGGTCTCAGCGATCTTGCCGTCGCTGCCCTTGATCCGGGCGGCGATACCCTTGGTGCCGACCTCGAGACCCTCGACCCCGGCACCGGTCTGTATCGTAATCCCTTGTTTGGTCAGCGATTTTGCGAGGAAGGCGGAGATCTCCTCGTCCTCGACCGGAACCACGCGGTCGAGCATCTCGACCACGGTCACATCGGCGCCCATGTCGTTGTAGAAGCTGGCGAACTCGATCCCGATCGCGCCCGAGCCGATGACGAGGAGCTTGCTCGGCATCTCCTTGGGCGTCATCGCATGACGATAGGTCCAGACGCGCTTTCCATCCGACTTGGCGAAGGGCAGCTCGCGCGCCCGCGCCCCGGTGGCGACGATCACGTGCCTGGCTTCGAGCTTCTCTTCGCCCTTTTCGCTCTTCACCGTCAGCGATGTCGGTCCGGTCAACCGGCCCTCGCCCATGTGGACCGTGATCTTGTTCTTCTTCATCAGGTGCGTGACGCCCTGATTGAGCTGCTTGGCGACGCCGCGGCTGCGCTTGACCACCGCGTCCAGATCGGCCTCGATCTCCTTCGCCTTGAGCCCGTAATCGCCCGCGTTCTGCATGTAATGGAAAATCTCGGCGGAGCGCAGCAGCGCCTTGGTCGGGATGCAGCCCCAGTTGAGGCAAATCCCGCCGAGCAGCTCGCGCTCGACGATCGCGGTCTTCAGCCCGAGCTGCGCGCAGCGGATCGCGGCGACATAGCCGCCCGGTCCGCTCCCCAGAACGATTACGTCGTATTTCTCAGCCATGCGAACCTTGTGTGTTGCGGTGCCCGGCGCGCGCCAAGTCCACAGCGGGACCTGACACGGCGGCGGGTTTCAAGACGTGCGGTTTGTGCCGCTGCGCCGCGGAATTCTGCCGCTTTGCGCAAAAGGCGGTGTGGCTTTCGGATTTGCGAAAGTCACAGCGATGCGTGGCCTTTCCCGCGCCGCGAGCCGGTGACCCTGAACCGCTAAACGGGCGCTGGAGCGATGCGGAAGAAGCGTTGCGAATCATGCTCCGACCATGCCCCGGCAAACCCCCTGTAGGAAAGCGTTCAGGCATCGTTCTGGGCGCCGGCTTTTTCGCGCAGCGGTAGCGCCGCCTCGGCGGAGAGCCGCACCGGGCGCGGGCGATCCTCGTCGTCGAGCAGGACGAATTTGAAGGTCCCCTGGGCGACGCGGGTGGTCGCCTCGCCATTGCGCTCGCGAGCGATCGCCTCGGCCTCGACGGTCATCGAGGTCTTGCCGACCGCGGCGATCTCGCAATAGACCGAGAGCTCGTCGCCCACCGCCATCGCGCCGGGAAAGGCGAAATCGTTGGCCGAGACCACAACCGCCTTGCCCTGCCCCGCCCGGCTGGCGAGCGCGCCCGCACCCAGCGCCATCTGGCTCATCAGCCAGCCGCCGAACACCCCGCCATAAGGATTGGTATCGGCGGGCATCGCGGTGACGCGGATCAACGGGATGCGCTCGGTCATGACTGGCTTCCCATCAGGCGGATGTATTCCTCGCGGACCCAGCCCGAGCGGCAGGGGCCTTCGTAAACCGTGGCGCTGGGTACCGGGGAGCCGGTGCCGCAATCGAGCAGTTCCTCGATCTCTTCGCCTTCTTCTGCCGCGGCAGGCGGGGGCGGATAGACTATGCCGATCCAGCCGCCGACCTTTTGGCACATGGCAACGCCGGTTCCCGCGGCCAGTTGGTCGACTTCCGCCGCGCTTCCTGCGGGAGCGGCGCGCACGGTCAGCGTGTCCTCGCCGCGCGGATTGAAGCTGGTGACTTCGCCGTAGCTGGCGCAGGCCGCGAAGCGCCGCCCGTCGAACCCGATCTGCACCGGGCGCTCGTCGACCACGGCGGCTTCTTCGGCGGATTGCATATCGTAAGTGCGCGGCTCGCCCGGGTCGTTCTGGTAGTCGCAGGCGGCGAGCAGAAGCGCGAAGCCGCAGAGGAATGCCACCGTGCGCGAGGAACGTCTTTCGATCAAACCACCAGCCCCATCGGGTTTTCGCACAGGTTCTTGAAGGCTTCCATCAATTGCGCACCGTCGGCGCCGTCGATCGCGCGGTGGTCGAAGCTGCCGCTGGCGGTCATCACGGTGGCGACCTGGAGCGCGCCGTCGATCACAAAGGGGCGCGGTTCGCCCGCGCCGACCGCCATGATCATGCCTTGCGGCGGATTGATCACCGCGTCGAACTGCTT
>JAHJPT010000291.1 GCA_018819685.1 Alphaproteobacteria bacterium | reverse complement strand
TGCCCCGCCTTCTCCCGCCAGCCGGATCAGCCGACGATTTCGTCGTCGTTGAAGAAGAAGGCGATCTCGGTCGCGGCGTTCTCTTCGGAATCCGAACCATGGACCGAATTGGCCTCGATGTTCTCGGCATAGGCCTTGCGGATCGTGCCCTCGGCGGCGTCGGCGGGGTTGGTCGCGCCCATCACGTCGCGGTTGCGCTTCACCGCGTCCTCGCCCTCGAGCACCTGGACCACCACCGGGCCGCTGGTCATGAAGGTGACGAGTTCGCCGTAGAAGGGGCGATCCTTGTGGACTTCGTAGAAGCCCTTGGCCTGCTCCTCGGTCATCAGTATGCGCTTGGAAGCGACGACGCGCAGGCCGGCTTCCTCCAGCATCTTGGTGACCGCGCCGGTCAGGTTGCGGCGGGTGGCATCGGGCTTGATGATCGAAAAGGTGCGGGTGGTCGCCATGGGGAATATCCTCGTTGTCGCAGGGATGGGTCGCAGGGATGAAAATGTCGTGGAATTGGCCGCGCCCCTAGCGCCGCGCCCGCGCGCGGGCAAGCGTCAGTTGAGCGAGCGTCAGTTGAGGCCGCGCCTCAGGGTCAGCTGCCCGGTGGTCTCGCCGGTCGCGCCGCTGGCCTGGAAGGCGAAGCTGGTGCCGTCCGGCGCTTCGCCCGCGATCGTGGTCATCGCGCCGGTCTTCAGGTCGATCGCAACATCGACCCCGGCGGCCTCGGCCTGGCGGCGATAGAACGCGACCAGATCTGCGAGACTGTCCTCGCTCGCCAGCGAAACCACCACCCCGGTCGCATCGTCGCGCCCAATCTGGATCGTGTTGCGGATCTCGGCGCCGGGATAGATCGAGAACCCCTCCGGCAGCCGCGGGGGCACCGTCTCGCCCGCGCGCATGGTAGTGGTGCCGTCTTCATTGTTGACCACCGCGCGGGTCTCGCCCGTCGCGGGATCGACCTCATAGCTGCCGGGCGCGAATTCCTGGCGCGGCTGCTCCTCGACCGGTTGCTCGGCTTCGGGACTGCAGGCGGCAAGGGCGAGAGTGGTCAGAGTGGCGAGAAGGGCGGTGCCGACGGGGCGCATGGGAGTCTCCTTTATCCACCCAACGTGGGATCACCCCACTTCGGTCCAGCCGTTACCCTCCTGTTTCCAGGCATGGCTCTCGATCGCCTCGCGATTGCGGAAACTGCGCCACAATTCGCGTGCATCCTGTGTGGCCGCAGAATCGAACAGCAGGAAGGCGCGCTCGAAACCGCCCGCTTCCTCGCGCCAGTGGCCATCGGCGAGCACCACCATGCGCGCCTCGTTGGGTGCGGTGCAGGTCTCCGAGAGCAGGATCGGCTGGCGCGCCGCATGCGGCTCGCCCGCTTCGCCATGAGCGAGGAAATGCGCCCCGCCCTCGCTCCACAGCGCTCGCGAGATGGCGGCGCGCCGTTCCTCGTCCTCGCTCACCACCAGCAGCCGCTGCCCGGCCTGCAGCGCTTTTCGCGCCAGCAGCGGCACCACCTGTTCGACCGGATCGCGGCTCAGCTGGTAGAAATCGACCCGCATCGCCTCACGCCGCCCGCGCGCGGCGGCAGCGCTCGGAGCAGAATTTCACCTGCTCCCAGTCGCGCTCCCACTTCTTGCGCCATGCAAAGGGCAGACCGCAGGCGGCACAGGTCTTCGACGGCAGGTCGCCCTTTTGCCGCATCCTGCCCGTGCCGCCCGCCACCTGCGTGGCTCAGCCTTCGATCGTATCGGCGACCAGCTGGTTCATCAGCCGCACGCCGAAGCCGCTCGCACCCTTGTCCCAGGTCGCACCCGGCTTGTCGGTCCAGACCGTGCCGGCGATGTCGACATGCGCCCAGGGGGTGTCGTCCATGATGAAGCGCTGGAGGAATTGCGCCGCGGTGATCGATCCGGCCGCCTTGCCGCCGATGTTCTTCATGTCGGCGATCGGCGATTCGAGCATCTTGTCGTAGGCGGGGCCCATCGGCATGCGCCAGACGCTGTCGCCGCTTGTCTTGCCGGCCTATTCGAGATCGGCCCAAAGATCGTCGTTGTTGGAGAACACCCCGGCGTGCTCGTGACCCAGCGACACGATGATCGCGCCGGTCAGCGTCGCAAAATCGACCACCCGGGCGGGCTTGAACTCCTGCTGGACCCAGTGGAGCGCGTCGCACAGCACCAGCCGCCCTTCGGCATCGGTGTTGAGGATCTCGATCGTCTGGCCCGACATCGAGGTAACGATATCTCCGGGGCGCTGCGCCGCGCCATCGGGCATGTTCTCGACCAGCCCGATCACGCCGACGACATTGGCCTTGGCCTTGC
>JAHJPT010000290.1 GCA_018819685.1 Alphaproteobacteria bacterium | reverse complement strand
CTATGCCGCGAGCGCGGATTTCATCCAGGCCTATGTTTTCCCCGGTGGGCTGCTGATCCGCACCAGCGAGTTCCGGCGCCTGGCCGAGCAGCGCGGGCTGCGCTGGACCGACCAGTGCGATTTCGGGCAGGATTACGCCGAAACGCTGCGATCGTGGCGCGCGCGCTTCGATACCGCCGTCGCCGAGCACCGCTTGCCGACCGGCTTCGACGCCAGCTTCGTCGAGCTGTGGCGCTACTATCTGATGTATTGCGAGGGCGGGTTCCGCGGGGGCGGGATCGACGTCCATCAGGTCACCTTGATCAAGGAAAACGAGGGAGAGAGACGATGAGGAAGCGGATGATTTCGAGCGCGCTGGCGGCAATGCTGCTGGCGTCCTGCGCCAGCGTGGAGACGGCCACGCCGCCCGCCGCTGGCGCGATGCTGGCCACGCACGGTGCGGCGGTGCTGCGCACACCCGCGGTCGAGCGCCCGCCCGAGGAATTGCAGGTGCTGTTCTGGGACGAAGCGGCGCGCTCGGCGCGGTTCCGCGACATGGAGAGCTGGTTCGCCGGCCACGAAGTCGCGGCCGATCCGCAACCCCGGCCGCTGCCGGAGGGCGCGCCGCTCCCCGATCCGCTCGCCGCCGAAATCCGTGCCGCCATGGCCACCACCGATGCGGTCGGGGTGATGGTGCTGAAGGACGGCCGGGTGCGCTTCGAGGATTATGCCGCCGGCTTCGGCCCCGAACAGCGCTGGACCAGCTTCTCGGTCGCCAAGAGCTTCACCTCGACCTTGCTCGGCGCGGCGCTGCGCGATGGCCATATCGCCAGCCTCGACGATCCGGTGACCCGCTATGTGCCCGGGCTCGTCGGCTCCGCCTATGACGAGGTATCGGTGCGCCAGCTGGCCACCATGACCTCGGGGGTCGCGTGGAACGAGGATTACACCGACCCCGCCAGCGATGTCGCGCAGCTCAACCGCTTTGTGCTCGAATACGGTCCCGATGCCATCGTCGCGCAGATGAAGGCGCTGCCGCGCGAGGCCCCTCCGGGCGAGAAATGGGTCTACAAGACCGGCGAGACCAATCTGCTCGGGCTGCTGGTCGAGAACGCCGTAGACATGCCGCTCGCCGCCTATGCCAAGCAGAACATCGTCGATCCCGCGGGCTTTGCGGGCGATATGTTCTGGATGACCGATCCGCGCGGCGGCAATGTCGGTGGCTGCTGCCTGTCGCTGCGGCTCGCGGATTATGCGCGCTTCGGCCAGTTCGTGCTCGAGGGCGGCGGCGAGGTCGTGCCCGAGGGCTGGTTCGCGAAAGCGGGCGCGCAGCAGGTCGATTTCGGCGGGCAGGGCTTCGGCTATGGCTATCAGTGGTGGACCTATCCCGGTGGCAATTTCGGCGCTCAGGGGATTTTCGGTCAGTCGATCACGCTGGTGCCCGGCAGCGATCTGGTGGTCGCGGTGGTCAGCAATTGGCCGACCGCCACCAGCAGCGATCTGCGGCGGCAGTGGCTGGGGATCGCCGCCAGCCTGGCTGAGCTCGACTGAGAAGACAAAGCGGCGGCGGGGATCAGCCTCCGTCGCCGCCATACCGCGCGACGATGTCGCTATGGACGATCGGGCTGAGCAGTTCGGTGAAGGCGCAGCCGACGGTGCAATCCTCCCACCAGATCACCTGTGCGGGCAGCGAAGCCAGGCCGGGCATGGTCAGCCAGCACAGCTGGCCCTCGTGCATCCGGTTGATCGCCGCGGCGGAGAAGCCCGAGATCGACAGATCCTGCACGGTGGTGCGAAAACCGCGTCCGCCCGAAGCGCGCAGCTGGGCGGGAATGGCGAGCCGCGTACGAGGGCCGCAGCGATCCTCCTGCGCAGCGCGCTGGTAGCTGTCCTCGAATGCTCTGGTCGTCATGGCAGCCGGTCCCGATCCGCAAAGGGCGAGGGCGGCGGATAGGGCCGCCCTCGAGTGCGGAGGTTGTCGGCGAAGTTGATTGCCAAACCGGTAGCGCGATTGGTTAATCGGGCTCCGCGACCCTCTCGCGGTGGGGTGTGTCGTAGCCGTTAACCACCAGCTCGACGATCCGGCTCGCGACCACGCCCGGCTGCTTGACCGTCTTGGGATCCTCGCCGGGATAGGCCTTGGCGCGCATCGCGGTGCGCGTGGCGCCGGGATCGAGCACGGCGACGCGGATATTGCCGATCTTCTCGACCTCGCGGGCGTAGGATTCGAGCAGATTGTCGAACGCCGCCTTGGTCGATCCATAGGCAGACCAATAGGCGCGCGGCCCGGCGCCGACGCTGCTGGTGAGGCCGATGACACGGCCCGCCTCGGCGCGCTTGAGCAGCGGATCGAAGGCGGTGAGCAGCGCCTGGGTGGCCAGAATATTCACCGTCACCGCGCGTCCGAATTCCTTGCGGTCGATCTGGGTTACAGGGCTGAGCGCGGGCAGATAGGCGGCGGAGATGACCAGAATGTCGAGCACGTCCCAGCGCCCGGCGATCGCCTGCGCCAGCCGGGCGATCCCGTCGCTCTCCTCGAAATCGACCGGCGCGATGGTGGCGCTGCCGCCGAGCTCGTGGATGCGGTCCTCGACCTGCTCGAGCGCGCGGACATCGCGCCCCGTCAGCACCACATGCGCGCCGGCCTCGGCCAGCGCCAGCGCGGTGGCGGCGCCGATCCCCTTGCTCGATCCGGTGACGAGCGCGGTCTTGCCCGCAAGCGGCTGTGCGCGATCGGTCATCAGGCGACCTTTCCGACCGGCAGCGACAGCTGCCCCTGGGCATCGTCGCGCTTGGCGAGATCGGTCAGCGAGGTGGGGTAGTCGCCGGTAAAGCAGGCGTCGCAGAATTGCGGGCAGGCACTGTCGCGCGGCTTGTCGCCGACCGCCCGATAGAGCCCGTCGATCGACACGAAAGCGAGGCTGTCGGCCTTGATGAACTGCCGCATCGGTTCGAGATCCATCCGCGCGGCGAGCAGTTTGGAGCGTTCGGGGGTGTCGACGCCATAGAAGCAGCTGTGCGCGGTGGGCGGGCTGGCGACGCGGAAATGCACCTCGGTCGCCCCGGCGTCGCGCATCATCTCGACGATCGAGAGGCTGGTGGTGCCGCGTACGATCGAATCGTCGATCAGCACGATCCGCTTGCCTTCTACGAGGAAGCGATTGGCGTTGTGCTTGCGCTTGACCCCGGCGTGGCGGGCGCCGTCCGACGGCTGGATGAAGGTCCGCCCCACGTAATGCGACCGGATGATGCCCAGTTCGAAGGGCAGCCCCGATTGCTGGGCATAGCCGATCGCTGCGGGAACCCCGCTGTCGGGAACGGGCACCACCAGATCGGCCTCGCAGGGGCTTTCCACCGCCAGCTGTGCGCCGATCGCCTTGCGCGCCTCATAGACGCTGCGCCCGGCGAAGATGCTGTCGGGACGGCTGAAATAGACGTGTTCGAAAATGCAGGGACGCGGCGAGTGGCTGCCGAAGGGATGGAGCGAATCGACATTGCCGTCGAAATCGACCTTGATCAGCTCGCCCGGCTCGACCTCGCGCACCAGTTCGGCACCCATCACGTCGAAGGCGACGCTCTCGCTGGCGAAGACGGTGGCATCGCCGATCCGCCCCATCACCAGCGGTCGGATGCCCATCGGATCGCGGCAGGCGATCATTCCCTGCGGCGTCATGACGATGAGCGCATAGGCCCCTTCGAGCAGGCGCAGCGCGTCGATCAGCCGGTCGGTGATGGTGGGATAGCGGCTGGTGGCCACAAGGTGGATGATGACTTCGGTGTCGCTGGTCGACTGGAAGATCGACCCGCGCCGCACCAGATCCTCGCGCAGCGTCCCGGCGTTGGAGATATTGCCATTGTGCGCCACCGCGAATCCGCCGCCCGCCAGATCGGCATAGAGCGGCTGGACGTTGCGCAGGCCGGCGCCCCCGGTGGTCGAATAGCGGACATGGCCCGCGGCCATCATGCCGGGCAATTCGGCGATAGCGTCCTGACCCGAAAAATTGTCGGCCACATGGCCCAGGCCCCGACGGCTGTAGAATTCGCGCCCGTCGAAGGAGGTGATCCCGGCCGCCTCCTGGCCGCGATGCTGCAGCGCGTGGAGACCAAGCGCCGTCGCCGCGGAAGCGTCGGTCGCGTTGATCGCGCCGAACACGCCGCATTCCTCGCGCAGCTTGTCGCCGTCCGCATCGTGGAAGGGATGGGTAAAGTTCATCGCTCGCCTAATGGAGTGGCCGCTCCGATGGAGTGGTCCGTTCGCTCGCCCTGCCAATGGCGATGTTACGCGGCGATTACAAGGCCAGCGCGACGGATCGTGCAACGCTTGGCCCTGTAGTGATCGGTCGGGCAGTGGCGGCGGAACGCCCGGCGGTGGGTGCGACGGGCAGGGATTTCATTGCAGCGAAAGGAAAGCCTGCCTAGAGCGCTGCACTCCTGCAACCGCACGGTGAACACCCGATCTTGCTGCTCTCTCCCTTCGAATGGACCATCGCCAAGCGCTATCTGCTGCCCGGCAAGAGCGAGGCCTTTATCGCGCTCGTCGCCGGCATATCGGTGGGTGTGGTGATGCTGTCGGTCGCGATGCTGGTCATCGTGATGAGCGTGATGAACGGCTTTCGCGCCGAATTGCTCGACAAGATCGTCGGGCTCAACGGCCATGCCATCGTCCAGGCCTATGGCGGGCGGATGGACGATTGGGAGGATATTCTCGAACAGGTGCGCTCGACTCCCGGCGTGGTAGAGGCCTCGCCGCTGATCGAGCAGCCGCTGCTGACCAGTTTCAACGGACGGGTCGAGGCGATTCTGGTGCGCGGCAACACCGCCGAGGACATCGCCGATATGGCGCCCAAGGTGGTGAGCGGCGATATCAGCGCGCTGCGACCGGGGTCGAACAACGTCGCGATCGGAGTGCGGCTGGCGCAGAACATCGGCGCGCGGGTCGGCGACACGATTACCATCATCAATCCGCAGGGCCGTTCCACCCCCTTCGGCACGGTCCCGCGCCAGGTCGGCTATACGGTCGCGGCGATCTTCGAGGTGGGGATCTACGAATACGACCAGGCCTTCGTCATGATGCCGATGGCCGATGCCCAGACGCTGCTGCTGATCGGCGATACGGTGGGCATGATCGAGGTGACGGTCGACGATCCCGACCGGGTGGGCGAAATCCTCGCGCCGGTCGCGCAGGCGGTGGCGGGCAGGGCGGTAGTCTCTGACTGGAAGACGATCAATTCCACGCTGTTCGAGGCGCTGCAGGTCGAACGCGTCGCGATGGCCTTCGCGCTCAGCTTCATGGTGCTGGTCGCCGCCTTCAACATCCTCTCCAGCCTGGTGATGCTGGTCCGCGCCAAGACCCGTGACATTGCGATCATGCGCACCATGGGGGCGACGCGGCGAAGCCTGCTCAAGATCTTCGTCACCACCGGCTTCACCGTCGGCGCGATCGGTACCGTGGCGGGGCTGATCCTCGGCACCATCGTCCTCTATTTCCGCCAGCCGATCGTCGAGTTCATCGGGCTGGTGACCGGTCAGGATCTCTGGGACCCCGAAGTGCGCTTCCTCTCGACGCTGCCGGCGCAGGCCGATCCGATCGAAATCGCGCTGATCGTGCTGCTGGCGCTGGGGCTCAGTTTCCTCGCCACGCTTTATCCGGCGCTCAAGGCCTCGGGCACCGATCCCGTGCAGGTGTTGCGTTATGAATAGTCCGGTTCTGGAATTGCGCGGGCTGACCCGCAGCTTCGAACAGGGCGGGGTGCGGATCGACGTGCTGCGCGGTGTGAACATGGCGATCCAGCCGGGCGAGATCGTCGCGCTGCTCGGTCCCTCGGGCTCGGGCAAGTCGACGCTGTTGCAGGCGGTCGGGCTGCTCGAAGGCGGTTTCGGCGGCGAGATCCGCATTGCGGGCAAGACGGTCGACCAGAAGGATGCGCACGCGCGCACGCTGCTGCGTCGCGACCATCTCGGCTTCGTCTATCAATTCCACCATCTGCTGCCCGATTTCGATGCGCGAGAGAACGTCGTGCTGCCGCAGATGATCGCGGATCGTTCGCGCGCCGAAGCGGAGTCTCGCGCCGAGGAATTGCTCACCGCGCTCGGGCTGGACCATCGCCTGACCCACCGGCCCAGCCAGTTGTCGGGCGGCGAGCAGCAGCGCGTCGCGGTGGCGCGCGGGCTGGCCAATCGCCCCAAGCTGGTGCTGGCCGACGAGCCCACCGGCAATCTCGACGAGGCGACCAGCGACAAGGTGCTGGCGCAATTCCTCGAACTGGTCCGCGGCGAGGGCAGCGCCGCGCTGGTGGCGACTCACAACGAGCGGCTGGCGGCGAAGATGGATCGCGTGCTGCGGCTGCACGAAGGCCTGCTCGAGTGACGGACCCAGCCAGCGGACCCACATTGTCGTCTGGGCGTTGATCCGTCGAAAAGGAGCAATGCATGACCGACCACCCGAGCACCTACAACGCCCGCGACACCCACCGCGCCGGAATCCAGTGGGACGACCGCGCCTCGCTTCACCAGGTCGGCGAGAACAACGGCCTCCTCGACGGCGCCAAGGCGTTGCGAACCGGTACTTTCGCCGAGATCGTCCGCCACATGATGAACCTGCCCGAGGAAACGCGTCGCCGCTATTACATCGAGAAGGCCGGCGACCGCGAATACCGCGCCGACGAAGTGGCCGAACTGGCGCAGCGCAACGATTTCCCACCCCCGGAATGAGCCACCAACCATGACCAATATCGCGGATTTCACCGTCATCACCAATCGCGGCGAGCCGCTCGATCTGGTGGAAAAGCAAGGCAGCGTCCTGCTGGTGGTCAACACCGCGAGCAAATGCGGTTTCACCCCGCAGTATGACGGGCTGGAGGAACTCCACCGCAGATACGGGGAGCGCGGATTTGAGGTGCTCGGCTTTCCCTGCAACCAGTTCGGCGGTCAGGAACCCGGCGATGCGGACGAGATCGCGCAGTTCTGCAAGGTCAATTTCGGCGTCAGTTTCCCGCTGATGGCGAAGGTCGATGTCAACGGACCCGGCGCCAGCCCGCTGTTCGACTGGCTCAAGGGGGAGGCCAGGGGCGTTCTCGGTTCCAAAGCCATCAAGTGGAATTTCACCAAATTCCTGATCGACCGCGACGGCACGGTGGTGAAGCGCTATGGCCCGAGCGACAAGCCCGCGGCGATCGCAGCGGATATCGAAGCGCTGCTCTAAGCAGGGGCGCAGGAGAACCGCATGCTCGATGCCTTCAACGACTGGCTCCTGGCGCTCGGCGCGCAGTACAATGTGAACCCCTATGTCTTCGGGGCGATCTACGTCGGCGCGATCCCCTTCTTCCTCGCCTCGATCGCCTGGCTGGTGAAACGCGCGCGGGCGGGCCGCTCGACCGTGGTGCCGACGCTGCTCGCCGGCTTCTTCTTCGTCTCCGCCTACCTCTATCTGGGAATCTACGGACAGGACATCCCGCTGTGGGTGTGGATATTCCTCGGCGCACTGATCCTCTACGGCGCCTGGTCCACAGTGCGCGATACGCGCGCCAAGATCAGGTCCACCGACGAGGTCTGATCCTTTCCGGCGATGCCGGAAAAACTCCCCCGCTCCCTTGGCTAATCCGCCCCGGCAGCGCATATCCGCGCCATGAGTTTTGCCCCCTTCGTTCCGCTGCGCGTCCTCTCCGCATACTCGATGCTCGAGGGCGCGATCGAGCCCAAGGCGATGGCGAAACTGGCCAAGGAACGCGGCTTTCCCGCGATCGCGCTGGCGGATCGCAACGGGCTCTACGGCGCGGTCATGTTCGCCAAGGCCTGTCTCGACGAAGGTATCCAGCCGATCATCGGGACGCTGCTCGGAGTCGCGCGTAGCCGCGAGGACGGCAGCACCGGCAAGCAGGTCGATTACCTCCCGCTCTATGCGCAGGACGAGACCGGCTACGACAATCTGTGCCATCTCGTCAGCAAGGCGCATCTCGCCCGGCCGCTCGAATTCGAGCCGCATGTGGTGCTCGAGGATTTCGAGGGCCGCACCGAGGGGCTGATCGCGCTCACCGGCGCGAGCGAGGGGGCGATGACCCGGCTGCTCGCCGAGGGGCAGACCGGCCATGCCGAACCCCTGCTCGACCGTCTGCAGGCGCTGTTCCCGGATCGGCTCTATATCGAACTCGCGCGCCGCGGCGATCCGGTGGAGATGGCCGCCGAGGAGGCGCTGATCGCGCTCGCCTATGCGCGCGACCTGCCGCTGGTCGCCACCAACCCCGCCAATTACGCCGAGCCGCATATGCACAAGGCGCATGACGCCATGCTCTGCATCGCCGGCTCGACGCATGTCGATGCCGAGGACCGGCTGCGCTCCAATCCGGAAAGCTTCGTCAAATCGGCGAACATGATGGAGGAAGGCTTCGCCGATCTGCCCGAAGCGATCGCCAACACGCTGGTGATCGCGCAACGCTGCGCCTTCGCGCCGCCCAACCGCGCGCCGATCCTCCCTAGCCTGGCGGGCGATGTCGAGGGCGAGGCGCGGATGCTCGCCGCCGATGCCCGCGCCGGGCTCGAGGCG
>JAHJPT010000289.1 GCA_018819685.1 Alphaproteobacteria bacterium | reverse complement strand
GGACCGGTCCCGCCCGGAAAGAAGAGCGAGGCCATCAGGCTCAAGAATCCGGCGACCGTCAGCCAGAAGCTGACATTGTTCATCCGCGGGAAGGCCATGTCTGGCGCGCCGATCATCAGCGGCACGAACCAATTGCCGAAACCGCCGATCATCGCCGGCATGACCATGAAGAACACCATGATCAGCCCGTGCGCGGTGATGAAGACGTTCCACATGTGCAGCGCGGTATCGATATCCGACGTGCCGGCCATGAACTCGGCCCACCAGGTCAGGTACTGGATACCGGGTTCGGCCAGTTCCATCCGCATGATGCCCGAGATCGCACCGCCGATGATGCCCGCGATAATCGCGAAGATCAGATAGAGCGTGCCGATATCCTTATGGTTGGTCGACATGAACCAGCGGGCGAAGAAGCCCGGCTTGTGATCGGCATGGTCATGCGCGTGATCGTCGGCATGGGCCTGGAATGCGTCGGCTGTGGTGGCCATGATGGGTGGTCTCTTCGTTCGCTGAAATTCGGTTTACGTGGTCGGCGACGTGTCTTGGGTCGGCGCAGCGCCCGCGCCCGGAGCACCGGGAACGGCACTCTCGGGCCCCTGAAGCGGCGGCAAGGCAGCGTCGGTCGCGGCAGCGGCTGCCTCGTCCTCGGCAAAGGTGCCGCCCTGCTCGCGAACCCATGCCCGCCACTGGTCGAGCGGCAGAGCCTCGACCGCGATCGGCATATAGGCATGACGCGCGCCGCACAGTTCCGAACACTGGCCGTAATAGACGCCGGGTTCTTCGATCTCGAGCAGGCGCTCGTTCAGGCGCCCCGGAACCGCATCGAGCTTGAACCACAGCGAGGGGACGGCGAAGCTGTGGATGACGTCGGCAGCGGTAACCTGCAGCCGGATCGGAACCCCGGCAGGAACGACCATGCGGTTGTCGACCGCGAGCTGCCCCGGTTCACCCCGGGCCAGGGCCTCTTCCTCGTCGAGCATGTTCGAGATGATCTCGAAATCGCCATTGTCGGGATAGGTGTAGCCCCAGTACCACTGGTAGCCGGTGGCCTTGATCGTGATCGCGTCCTCGCCGGGCACTTCATACTGCCTGGCCAGCAGGCCGATCGACGGAATCGCGATCGCCACCAGGATCAGCACCGGAACCACGGTCCAGATCACTTCAATGGTCGTATTGTGCGTTGTCTTCGACGGCACCGGATTGGCTTTGCGGTTGAAGCGCAGCACAACATAAAGCAGCAGCCCGAGCACAAACAGGCTGATCAGCGCCATCATCCAGACGAGCCCGATGTGCAGATCGTAAGCAAACCGCCCGTCCTCGGAAAACTGGTCCTGGATGTCCAGGAGGCCATCGCTCGGCATCCCCTTGCCCTCGACCGGCGCCAGCGGGCTGTAGGTGTCGGCGCCAGCCACGACCGCATCGGGATCGGCGACATCGGCAGCCACTGCCGGATCGATCTGCTCCAGCGCGGCGGGCGGCGTCACCGCCGGTGCCGGGGCGACGAGATCGCCGGGCTCGAGGGTCGATTGCGCGCTCGCGGCCTGCCAGCCGAAAGCCAGCACAAGCGCAGCAAACAGGGCTGCGAAAATCCGGAAAGCCCCGCGATGGGCGGCAGAAAATTGAATGCTCGACATATTGTCCCGTTTCACTGGCACGGGCGGAATTCCCGCCGCGGATACCGGCCTGCGACGCGACACAAGTCGCCCAATGGCCGAGTTGTGTCGCCCTATAGGCAGGCTTTCACCGCGCCTCAAGCGCAAGGGGGCAAAAAATGCGCAAGGTCGTTTGCCTCTTGCGCAATGGCCGGCAAATCGCTTTGTGCTCGCGCTGATATGAACGACGAATACATCCTCGCCGATTTCCGCACCAGCGAAGCACTGCTCGAAGGGCATTTCCTGCTCTCCTCGGGCCGTCACTCGGGCCATTACCTCCAATGCGCGCGCGTGTTGATGAATGCCGATCGAGCCGCGCGGCTGGCGCGCGGACTGTGCCAGAAATTGCCCCGCGAGATTCGTTCGCAGGTCGATCTCGTGGTCAGCCCGGCGATGGGCGGTCTGATCATCGGCCACGAAGTCGGCCGCTGCCTCGAGAAGGACGCCATCTTCCTCGAGCGCCCCGAGGGCGAGTTCCATCTGCGCCGGGGATTTCGCATCGAACCGGGCCAGAAGGTGCTGATGGTCGAGGATGTGGTCACCACCGGCCTCTCGAGCCGCGAAGCGATCGCGGCGGTGGAACGCGAAGGCGGCGAGGTGATCGCCGAAGTCGCGCTCGTCGATCGTTCGGACGAGACGCTGGATCTGGGCGTCCCCTTCTTCGCGCTGCTCGACATCAATTTCCCGACCTATGCCGAGGACGAACTGCCGGCAGAGCTGGCGGCCATTCCAATCACCAAACCGGGCAGCCGCAAGGTTTGAGCCAGACGCCTCACCCCGAGACG
>JAHJPT010000025.1 GCA_018819685.1 Alphaproteobacteria bacterium | reverse complement strand
CGGGTTTGAAGCCCAGGTTCTGCAGCGCCGACACCGCGTCGGCGCTGGCTCCGCCCGCCGGCATCACCGCAGACGCGCCGCTCTCGCCGCCGCCGGGCAGTGCGCCGGCCTTGTCCTTCAATTCGTTGACGATCCGCGCCGCCAGCTTGGGGCCCACGCCTTGCGCGCGCGCCAGCGTCGCGGCGTCGATGCGCGCGCAGGCGTCGCGCAGTTCGTTCGGGCCGAGCGCGGAGAGGATCGCCAGCGCCACCTTGCTGCCCACGCCCTGCACCCCGGTCAGCAGCCGGAACCAGTCGCGCTCGCCCGCCTCGGCGAAGCCCAGCAGCCGCATGTCGTTCTCGCTCACCTGCAGATCGGTGAACAGCGTGCAGGCCTCGCCCTTGGCACCCAGCGCGGCCAGCGTCTTGGACGAGCAATGGACCAGATAGCCCACGCCCCCGACATCGATCACCGCCCAGTCGGTGCCGGTTTCGTCGAGCAGGCCCTTGAGCTTGGCAATCATGATTTGTTCTTGGCGCAAGCGCACGGCTTTGGCCAGTCGCATAGGCGCTTTGTCCGCAAAGGTCGCGCTGGTTTGGTTTCACACAAAGACACCAAGATGTCGGTCATGCGGCGAAGCCGCCTTGCGATCGCATCCGTTCCGCTGAGCGATGGATTCAGGATGAGTGCGGCTGCGCCGCCGGTACGACATCTTCGTGTCTTCGTGTGAACCAAAAATTCCTTCGCTCGCCACCGTTGGACACGACAATGGACTTGGGCCAGAACCCGGCGGATGAGCTGGAACACATTCGGACGCGTCTTGCGCTTCACCACCTGGGGCGAGAGCCACGGACCCGCGATCGGCGCGGTGGTCGACGGCTGCCCGCCGGGGCTGGAACTGGCGGAGAGCGACATCCAGCCGTTTCTCAATGCACGCAAGCCCGGGCAGTCCAGATACACCACCCAGCGGCGCGAGGCGGACGCAGTGCGGATCCTCTCGGGGGTGTTCGAGGGCCGCACCACCGGCACGCCGATATCGCTGCTGATCGAGAACACCGATCAGCGCTCGAAGGACTATTCCGAGATCGCGAACAGCTATCGGCCCGGTCACGCCGACTACGCCTACGACGCGAAATACGGCTTTCGCGACTATCGCGGCGGCGGGCGCAGTTCGGCGCGCGAAACCGCGATGCGGGTGGCGGCGGGCGCGGTGGCGCGGCTGGTTATGCCCGAGGTGACAATCACGGCCTATGTCGCGGAGATCGGCGGCGACCGGATCGACCCGGCAGCGTTCGACGCTGGCGAAATCGCGCGCAATCCATTCTGGTGCCCCGATGCAGGCGCCGCGAAACGCTGGAAGGTGCTGGTGGACGATGCGCGCAAGATCGGCTCCTCGCTGGGCGCGGTGGTCGAGTGCGTCGCAACCGGTGTGCCCGCCGGCTGGGGCGCGCCGATCTATGCCAAGCTCGACGCCGACCTTGCGGGAGCCATGATGAGCATCAACGCGGTCAAGGGGGTCGAGATCGGCGACGGCTTCGACGCCGCGCGGCTGACCGGCGAGCAGAACGCCGATGCCATGCGCCCGGGCGAGGATGGCTCGCCCGAGTTCGCCGCCAATCACGCAGGCGGCATCGCGGGGGGCATTTCCACCGGTCAGCCGGTGACCTGCCGCGTCGCCTTCAAGCCGACCAGTTCGATCCTCACGCCCGTAGCCAGCGTCGATCGGCAGGGAGAGGCGGTCGAGGTCAGCACCAAGGGGCGCCACGACCCCTGCGTGGGAATCCGCGGCACGCCCGTGGTCGAGGCGATGATGGCGCTGGTGCTGGCCGATCACAAACTGCTGCACTGCGCGCAATGCGGGTAACGGCCGGTCGGCTGACGACCCAATTGCAGGTGTTCGCAGACCATGCTGCCGCCTTCCCATGAAACATCTTTTGACGTTCCCTTCGGTGGGGCTAGTCGCCAGTTCCTGTTCCGACCCGCGAGCGGGCAATCCCGATCCTGATCCCGGCACGGCAATCGCCCTGTGCTTGAACGAGAAGCTGACCGATCAGAAGTCGGAACATACCCGCATCAGGTATGTCTCGCACGATCATGGTCGGATGCGTAGCTACGTTTTCGACGTATTCTCAGGCGACTTCTACCCAGCCGAGATCGATCCGCCCGTGCCGATCACAAACATGGTGGTCGCTGCGCAGCTATCCCCTGAGTACTTTGAAGCACTCCAGGAAGATCCGCCGAAAAACCGAGAGGATTACGAGCCGCTGCGGGAGCGCTTCGAAGCGGTTGATGACCTCCGAATGTCGGACATGACCAGGCGTGGCGCACTCACTTTCTTGGAGGCTGATCTGGCCGTCATAGAAGCTCGCGCAACGAGTATCCTTCCACGGCAGCCCTATCTCGTGCGCGACGGCAAATGGGTATACAAGATCATCAGCGATGGCCCGCCCGATGAAAACCTTCGCTTGAAAGTACGGAAGATTCTCATGGGAATTGATCAGCACGCCACCTCATGCAAGCCCGGCAAAAGGGCCGGGACAAATTCTCGTGCGATGGAAGCTAAACTGGGGCCTGCCTCGTCGTTGTCTGACTAGCGTCCGCTTCCAACGCCATTGGCAGACCTGAAAACCAACTCGGCACCCCGCCCGATTGCATAAAACGCAACGAAATCGGTGATCTGTTGCACTTTCCGAAAGTTCCACGTCGCTGATTGAAAATTCCGATGTTAGCAATCGCACAATATCGCTTTTGTGCGTCGCAGCAGCGCCTATCTGACAGCCATCGGTTTCACCCCAAACTTGGAGATTCTCATGGGTATCATCGGCAGCCAGATCAAACCGTTCAAAGCCAACGCCTTCCAGGCCGGCAAGGACTTTTTCGAAGTCACGCAGGACGATATCGCGGGCAAGTGGGCGGTGTTCTTCTTCTACCCCGCCGACTTCACCTTCGTCTGCCCGACCGAGCTCGAAGACCTCGGCGAGCATTACGACATGCTCCAGAAGATGGGCGTCGAAGTCTACGGCGTCTCGACCGACACGCATT
>JAHJPT010000288.1 GCA_018819685.1 Alphaproteobacteria bacterium | reverse complement strand
CCAAGGCCACCGAGCTGGTCTCCAACGCCATCGCGGAATCGGGCAGTCAGGCGATCAATTATTTCGTCGCGCAGGAATACACCAAGGCGGTGGGCAAGTTCGCCGACAGCCCCAACGCCAAGACCATCCTGTTCCCGGTCGAGGCGACCCAGCTGATCGGCTCGCTGGGCGGAATCGGCGAACTGGTGCGCGGCAGTTTCGGCGAGAGTCGGGGCTCGGGCGATAGCGGAACGCCGATACCCGAACCGCGCACGCAGCGCCCGCAGCCGGTCCGGCGCGCGAGCGTTCCTTCCTCCAACGATCCTGCGCGGGGCTGAGGGGCAAGTGGACGGGATCGAAGCCCATTGGCTCTGGTTCGCCGCCGGTCTGATCCTGGCGGGGCTCGAGATGGTGGTGCCCGGGGTCTATCTGATGTGGCTGGCGATGGCGGCGCTGGCGACCGGGGTGATTACGCTGGTGGCGCTGCCCTCGCTCGCAGTGCAGGTCACCAGCTTCATCTTCCTGTCGCTGATCTTCGCCTTTTCCGCGCGGCGGATGCTGCGCGACCGGCCGATCGTCAGCTCGGATCCGCTGCTCAACAATCGCGGTGGGCGGATGGTCGGCCAGACCGCGCTGGTCACGCAGGCGCTGGTGTCGGGCAGCGGACGGGTCAAGGTCGGCGACAGCGAGTGGATCGCGCGCGGTCCCGACGCCGCCATCGGCGAGCGGGTGCGGATCACCGGGAACGACGGTTCGGAACTGCTGGTCGAACCGGTCGCGCTGATTGCCAAGGGGGACCCCGCAGGCGAGGCCTGACGCGGTGCGGGATTTGCTCCGAGCACTTACTCAGGGCAGGGCGCGGTCCGAAAAGCGTCCCTGCCGTCGGTAGCGCACCATCCATTTGTCGAGAAACAGATTGAGCGGCTTGGGCTCGATCCCCAGCTCCGCGAATCCGGGATGTTCGCCCGAGACCACGCTGCCCTGCTTGAGCAATTGCCACTGGTCCTTGCCCATCGGCGTGCCCGGCAGCGCGGCGAAGGCGCCCGAAACCGCATCGGGCATGGGAAGGAAGGTGCGCTTGCGCCGCTGCGCGGCCGCGATCCGGCGGTTGATCTCCAGCATCGTCAGTCGCTCGGGCCCGCCCAGCTCGAAGATACGGCCGCCCTGCTTGCCGGGTTCCTCCAGCGCCACCGCGACCGCTTCCGCGACATCGTCGACATAGACGAGCTGCAGCTGGGCATCGGGGCCGAACACCGGCAGCACCGGCGCGAAGCGGATCATCCCGGCAAACATCGACAGAAAGGCATCGTCCTTGCCGAACAGGATCGAGGGCCGCAGGATCGTCGCCTGCGGGAAGGACTCGCGCACGCGCTGCTCGCCAAGCTTCTTGGCTGCGGCATAGTGGTTCTCGGGGCCATCGGCGGGTTGCTCGGCGATCGCGCTGACATGGACGAAGGCGGTCGCGCCGGTCCGGGCGGCGGCCTCGGCCATCCAGCCCGCGCTGTCGCCCATGATCTGCTTGAGATCGCCCGAGAAGCTGCCGACCAGATTGGCCACCGCATCGGCGCCGGCGATGACGGCATCGACGCTGCGGCGGTCGGTCACGTCGCAGCGCGCGAACTGGATCTGGCCCAGATTGGCGAGCGGCTTGAGATTGAACGCGCGCTCGGGATGGCGGCTGGCGATCCGCAGCCGCGCGCCGCGCGCGAGCAGCGCCTGCGCGACGTAATTGCCGATGAAGCCGCTCCCGCCCATCAGCACCACGAGTTTACCGTTCAACGCGCTCTTGCTCGCCATGCTCGTCCTTCGTTGGATTGACCGCTCGCCTCTAGCCGCAAGCACGCCGCGCTCGCAAGCATTCCGCACCGCGGGTCGGCGAGTGGCGGGAACAGAGGGAGGCGGCGCGAAGTCGATTGACAAGGGTCCCCCGCCTTCGCTAGTGGCCCGCGCCTACCGACGGCACCGGACCAAGACGACCGGATTGCTGCAAACGTGCCCAGATGGCGGAATTGGTAGACGCACCAGCTTCAGGTGCTGGCGATCGCAAGGTCGTGGAGGTTCGAGTCCTCTT